>PKUH01000070.1 GCA_002869615.1 Desulfuromonas sp.
CTTTATTGCAGACTCTGATTAAACTTTCCAGCCTCCAGCCTCCAGCCTCCAGCCTCCAGCCTCCAGCCTCCAGCCTCCAGCTTACAGCTTACAGCTTACTGATTACAGATTACTGATTACTGATTACTGATTACTGATTACTGATTACTGATTACTGATTACAGTCGCCTTTTCAATCACCACCGATTCCTTTGGCACATCCTGGTGCATGCCGTGGTTCCCGGTTTCCACCTGGCGGATCGCATCAACCGTCTCCATCCCGTCGACGACCTTGCCGAATACGGCGTAGCCGTAACCCATGGCCGATTCATTCTGGTGATTGAGGAAATCGTTGTCGACGGTGTTGATGAAAAACTGGGCGGTGGCGCTGTCGACAACCTGGGTCCGGGCCATTGCCAGGGTGCCACGCTTGTTGGTCAGGCCGTTGGTCGCTTCATTCTTGATCTGTGCCTTGGTCTTTTTCTGGCTCATATCCGGGTTCATGCCGCCGCCCTGAATCATGAAATCGGCAATCACCCGATGAAAGATGGTGCCGTCATAGAAACCGTCCTTGACATAACCGAGAAAATTTTCGGTTGAAATCGGCGCATTCTCAGCATCGAGTTCGACCGTAATTTCACCCATACTGGTCTCAAGTTTAACCTGCGGGTTTGAATCGCTCATTTGTTTTGTTTCTCCTTTCGGTTTGCGTGATGCAGATATATCACGGGATGCTCCTCCCGACAAGTCGGGCGGCGCAATAAATGGTTGCATCGCAACCCTGGTTGCGCAACTATAGTTGCATCAATGTTGTGTGAAGGTCGGTTTTTTTGCCGAATAGTCCGCAAACAGGGGTGTGTGGGGCCTGGGTTATGGCATTGATCTTGAAAAAGCTTATCCGGTATGCAGTAGAACGATTTTTTTTGAGGGCGTATTTTGGAATTCAGAATCAACATTATTTCTTCGGCTATCCTTGTTCTTCTTGCAGTATGTGTTGCCTCTTGTCAACGTTCCGGTTCAGATCCTGTCAGAATAGGGTTCGTTGCTGATTTAAGCGACCGAATGTCGATCATCGGAAGCCCGGGGCGTGATGCCGCCATCCTTGCGGTTGAAGAAGTCAACCGGCGAGGCGGGATTGATGGCCGGTCAATTGAACTGGTGTACAGGGATAATAAACACAGTGAGTCAAGGCTTCTCGAGCAACTGAAAAACCTGCGGCGAGCGGGGGTTGAGGTTGTTATCGGACCGATGACCAGTCAGATGGGGGTGGTTGCGGCGAAGTCGTCAGAACTGCAGGGTATGGTTTTTCTTAGCCCGACTGTTTCAACGCCGGAGCTCTCCGGAATCAATGATAATTTTTTTCGGGTTTACCCGCATAGTATTTCTCTGATTGATCATCTGGTTGCATATCTCGTAAAAGCCGAAAATACCGGAAGGGTCGGAGTCGTTCTTGATACTTCGAATTCGGCATTTTCGCTCCCCTGGGGCGATTATTTTGTCGAACAGATGTCCCGGTTCGGGTTTGAAGTTGTCCCTCCATTCAGGTTTAATCCTGAGTTCGACCCACTCTATAAAAATCTGGTTGAGAAAATTGAAAAGGCGCAGATTGATACTCTTCTGGTTGTTGCATCGGCAACAGACCTCGGCATTATTTCTCAACTTATGCGCCAGTCAGGACGGCAATCAGACATCTTTGCAACCGAGTGGTCTTATTCTGCAGAGTTGATCCAGTTTGGCAGCAAGGCGGCCAACGGAATTAAACTGATCCACACTTTTGATGAACATTCGGATGACCCGAGCTTTATCGTATTTAACAAGGCATTTGAAGACCGCTTTTCATATAAACCGAATTTTGCCGCCGCTTACAGCTATGACGCGACGATGGTGGCTATTTCGGCCATGACAACAAAAAATAAGATCGGTTTTGCCGAACGCCTGATTCTATTGGGGAAATTCAAAGGCCTGCAGACGACCTTGCAATTTGATCGGTTCGGTGATGTTGAAAGACCTGTTTTTTTATCTGAAATTGTCGATGGACAATTCCGGAAAATCGGTAGTATATGACCATCTTCCGCTCATTTCAAAATTTTCTGGCATTCAATATGACCCTGGTGGTTATTTTGCCTCTAGCCGTATTCGGTTTTGCTACGCATCAATATCTTTATGTGCAGAAGCTTGAAGAGGTCCAGAGTGAACAGGCTTTTCAGCTTTCAGAGTTACAAAACGCGATGTCCGATTTTATTTCGGAAGCCGTGCATGACTTGCGTACAGTTGTTTACAACCTCGGAGGCCATGCATACTTGAGGAATGTCGGTATGCTTCAGGTAACCCCAACAGACCGCCAGCCGATTTTTAATTCAATCTTCCTGCTCGATAAAAACCTGCGGGTCCGACAGATTGTTTCCCATGATGAATATGAAGGATTCTCTGGAAATTACATCAACTTCGATTGTAGCGGAATGGAAATATTCAGCGGCAGACGCAATTCGGAAGACGTTATCTTTTCCGAGGTTCACGTATCACCTTTCGATGGCCATGCCACAGTTTCCCTGGCGATACCCTCAGGCGCCGGTTATGTTCTGGGGAATCTTTCTCTGGAATATATCTACAATGTTATCAACCGTTGGGGGCGCGTGACGCATTCTGAATTTTCCCTTCTCGACAGAAATGGTGTATTGATCGCTCATACCGATCCGGATCTTATCGGCCAGCGTATCAGCTACAGGAATCATCCCGAAGTCATCCGGGGCCTCCAGGGGGAAAGCGGGGTATGGGAACATACTCACCCCGACCGCAATGCGCTCGAAGGGATCCAGATTGTTCCGAAAACAAAATGGCTGGTCTGGTCGAGTACTGATCTGGATGCGGCGATGCAGGCCGAAAATGTTGTCCGCTCGTCTATCCTGATATTCCTGCTGATCTCGTTCGGCATCGCACTTGTTTTGGCTGGTTACACCTGGACAAGACTGGCCAGGCCGATACGTCAATTTACGGGGAGGATAAAGGATATTGCCGATCGGGGCTATGGTAGCAAGGAGCCTTTGCGAAGTTTTTCCGAATTTGAGCGGCTCAGTGCTGCAATGGATCAGATGGCACGTGCCATTGAATTCCGGGAGCAGCACTTACTGAAGACGGCCGAGGGAACAAAGTTTTTGCCGGAAATCAATTCGGTCTGTCAGTTGGCGGCGTCACTGAAGGAAGCCACTCAGGCCGATTCCGTACGGATAGTCGTCCGGGATGAGCAAAGCGGTCAGCTTTGTCAATATAACGAACGCGAGGCGGTAGCAGTAATACTGGAAAATGATCTGTTTGACCAATTGGCCGGAATAGCTGAAGAGGGTGAAGCTGTTTTTCTTGCATCGGCTCTGGGTGACGATGCAAGGATCGGCGAGAGTTTCCTCCCTGAATGCTCAGGCACATGCATGATGATGTTTAGCAGCGTTTCCGGAAAAATCCGGGGTGTTGTCGGAGTCGGCTTCCAGAAGGAGATTGACCAGAAGTTTATGGTCGAAAATTCGGTGCGTATTTTCGGTTTTCGGGTTCTGGTCGAACTTGAGCGTGATCTGAATATCGGTGCACTTGAGGCGAGTGAAAAGCGGCTTAGAAATGTAATACAGTCTTTGCCGATGGGGATGCTTCTTGTCGAAAAGCAATCGAACGGAAATCTTTTCCTGTCAGATGCGAATGCCGCTGCCGAAATTGTTTTCGAAGAAGACGTAAGGGCTGCCTTCGGTGCAGATATACAGACCCTGTTGCCGGGCCTGATGCAGGGTGATTTCCCGGCCCTGCTGGAAGGGGTGCTGCAGGGCAATGAGTTGTGGGAGCCGAAAAGAATCAGGTTCCCAGCCGGGCAGGCGGACAAGGTACTTGAGATCCTCTTGTTTTCGGTGGGAGAAAACCAGGTTGCTTGCATGGCTCTGGACGCTTCCGAGCGTTATATGCGAGAGCAGGAAGCCCTGTCGCGTCAACGGACTGATCATTTCGTGGCCGGACTGTCGAGGGAGCTTAACGATATTGTTTATGGTAGTGGCGCTCTCGAAGAATACTGCAACAAAGTGATGATGGGGCTCGGTCAGTTACTTGAAATTGATGGCTGCTTTTTGTTGAAACCGAAACTTGCTGCCGCTGAAGAACAACTCGAATGTCGTGCCTGCTGGTACCGGGTCGATTACAGGAACGCCGTGTTGCCGGGTGATATTTATCCTTACGCTCAAATGAATTGGCTCCGCACCGAGCTTGACGAAAACAGCCTCTTGGTTGTTGAGGATATTGAACAACTGCCGCCAGGTGCCGAGGTTGAAAAGAAGCGCTGGCAAGGGCAGGGGCTTAAGTCGGTATTGTTTATCAGGCTACCAATGCTCAGCAGCAGTCACGCCCTGGTCGGGATTGAAAGCATTGAAACTGTAAGGAAATGGAATGAAAAAGATATAGACCTTTTCTCCAGAACGTCAGAATTACTCCTGCGAGCCCTTGAACGAGAAGCCTTTACTCTCGATCTGCAAAAAAGCGAAAATGAATATCGTCAGTTGAACGAAGAATTCCAGACGATCCTGACCGGTATCAGTGACCATCTGATTCTCTGGACCAGAGACCGCGAGATGGTCTGGAGCAATCTGGTGGAACCAACCCCCGGAGAAAGTCGGAGCAATTTCTTTTGTCATTGTGCCTTGCTGGATGACAAGGGCGATCAATGCGATGATTGTCCGATCGAAAAATGTTTTGCGACAGGAGAGTTTCAGAGTCATTTACTGAAAACTGACGAGAAACAATGGGGCATCAAGGTATTCCCCGTTCACGACGGAAATCATCAGGTGCACCGGGTAATTACGATGACCAGCGATGTTACCGAGCGGAACCTGATGCGGGCTGCTGCCGAGCGGACAAGCCGTTTGACCTCGCTGTGTCAGATCGCCGCCGGTGTTGCTCATGAAATCAACAACCCGAACGCACTTGTGCTGATGAATGCCTCGGTACTCAAGGATGTCTTCACCAGTATAATGCCGATGCTTGAACGAGAGTATGAACAGTTCGGCGATTTTTCTGTTGGTAAAATGAAATACAGCCGAATGCGGCAGAATCTTCCGAAAATGGTTTCAGATATAGAGACCGCCGCCGGCAAGATCCGCTCGATTGTCAATGACTTGCGGGGGTATGTGACCCGCGGCGAGTTGATTACCGAGGAGGGTGTTGATCTTAATCTGGTCATTACAGAGGCTGTTTCAATGTTGGGGAGCTCCAACAAAGAAGCGAAAAACAGGATCAAAATGGAGTTGGCTGAGGATCTTCCCGGCATTAAGGGTAGCGCCAGGCGCCTCGAGCAGGTTGTTATCAATCTCGTCAGTAATGCTCTGTATGCTCTCGAGGAAAGGGAAGGGCAGATATTCATAAAGACGAGTTTTGATCGCCAGTCTGACTCGATAGACATGGTCGTTAAAGATCAGGGGGAAGGGATTGCCGAAGACCACCTGGGACAGATTGCCGACCCGTTTTTTACGACCCGTAGAAATGTTGGTGGTACCGGCCTCGGCCTCTCGGTCTGCACCGATATAATCAGAGAACATGGCGGTGAGATTCTATTTGATTCCAAACTGAACAAGGGGACGACGGTTACCGTCAGGTTGCCGATACGTCGAACACAGAAGCTCGATAGCGCAAACCAAAAACCAATAATATGAGGTTAGTATGTCTGGTAATTTATATCCGGCCAATCCTGTTTTGATGATTGATGACGAGGAGTCCTGGCTACAGAGTTGCAAGCTGATCCTTGAATACGAGGCACAGATCGATAATGTCATGCTTTGCAGCGATAGCCGCAAAGCACTCGATCTCATCGACAAGAATCGATTCAGCCTGGTTCTGCTCGATCTGACAATGCCGCATTTGAGTGGCCGGGATGTTCTCTCGGCAATCCAGGAGCATTATCCCGATTTACCGGTCATTATTTTAAGCGGCATGAACGAGCTGCAAGCAGCGGTCGACTGCATGAAGCTCGGGGCTTATGATTACTTTGTAAAAACCGATGGCAAGGAGAGGTTGATAGCGACGATCCGGCATGTCCTCGAGTTGCGCAGCCTGCAACTGGAAAATGAATCGTTACGCAAATCGATTTTCCAGGAGCAGGAACTCGAACATCCCGAAGCCTTTGCCGAATTGAAGACCCATAGCCCGCGTATGAAGGTTCTCTTTCGTTATATTCAGGCGATTTCCCGAAGCTCGGAGCCGATCTTTTTGATCGGGGAAAGTGGGGTTGGCAAGGAACTTGTGACCCGCGCCATCCATCAATTGAGTCGCCCCGATTATGAACTTGTGACCTTTAACGTCGCCGGGGTTGATGATACGGTTTTTTCCGACACGCTTTTCGGTCATGAAAAAGGGGCATACACCGGCGCTGCCATGCAAAGGGCCGGTTTAATCAGTCGCGCCGGTGAAGGGAGTATACTGCTCGATGAAATCGGCGATCTGGAGCATTCGGCCCAGGTCAAGCTGCTTCGCCTGCTCCAGGACGGCGAGTACTATCCGCTCGGTTCCGATGCGCCGAGATACTCGCGAGCCCGTTTTATCTGCGCAACCAATCAGGATGTTGCCGCGAAAATCGAGAATAATGAATTCAGACGCGATCTTTACTACCGATTGAGTACCCACCAGATAATCATACCCCCGTTACGCGAGAGACCGGAGGATATTGAATTGCTCCTCAAGCACTTTGTCGAGCAGGCTGCCGGTGAACTCGGGGCAACGGTGACCGGAATTAAGCCGGAGCTGGTACCTTTTTTACGATCATACCATTTCCCCGGAAATGTTCGTGAGTTGCGCTCAATGGTCTATGATGCCGTCAGCCGGCATGAGTCGGGAGTGCTCGATATTGCGGTGTTCGAGGAAAAAATCGGGGGCGTCAGTGATTTGCTCCTCAATAGCGTTGTCACTCCAGATCGCGGGGGCACGATCTTTCAGGGGGTTCATCCTCTGCCGTCGCTCAAGGAGGCTGGAGAACAGCTGGTTGACGAGGCGATGGAACGGGCGGGAAGCAATCAGACTGTCGCCGCCGGCATGCTCGGAATAACCCGCCAGGCACTTGGTAAACGATTACGAAAAGAGAAAGAGTCCAACGGCGAATAGAAACCTGGTTTGCATCCCCGAAACCGGGAGATTCTTTAAAAAGCCTTGCAGGATTAAACACTTGCAAGGCTTTTACTTGTTGTGTGCAATGCAACCCTGGTTGCCTTGCACCGACCACGGTTTTGTGTTTTCTTTGATAAAAGTGTAATCATTTCAGTTGCTTATTGGTTTTTTACGTTTTGGCACGTTGTGTGAAGAAGTATTCTGTACGTGTTGCATGCTTTCGGAGGTAGTGATGGCAAAAAAAATAATGACAGTTGATGACTCCCCGACGATCAGGATGGCGCTCAGTGCGTCGCTGATTGATGGCGGATATGAAGTAGTGGAGGCAACGGATGGCGCGGATGCCATACGAAAACTTGCATCAGAGGATGTTGAGATGATGATAACCGATCTGAACATGCCGCACATGGATGGCATTGAGTTGATACGGAAAGTCAGAGGTGATGGCAAAAACAGGTTTCTGCCGATTATCATGCTGACAACCGAATCAGAAAATGAAAAGAAAAAAGAGGGGCGGTTGGCCGGAGCATCGGGGTGGGTTGTCAAGCCGTTTACTCCCAGCCAGTTGTTGGCCGTTGTCAAGGTTGTCTGTCCGGCCTGATATATAAGATGATTAAATCGGCACAACTTAAGATTGGTGCAGTATTGGTGGCATTGCCAGTTACTCTGCTGTCGGCAGATTAATCCATAAAGAATCTCATTCGTATAGCTGGTTATTGATTTTCAACTTCTTCTATCCCCCGGTTGCCACCGGGGGATTTTTTGATTCTCTGTGGTTGCTCTGGGAGGTAACCCTGGTTGCATTCTGCCATCTTCAGGCAACCTGGGTTTCACCGTAAACACATTCGACAACATATAAGTTTCAAAAAAGTTCTTTGGTTTCAGTAGGTTATGGAGATTGTAGTAGTTGGCATCCTGATTGCTCAAGAATAAATGGCATTAAAAGTCATCAGCAACCAAGGTCCCATGCCCCCAGCCTGTTGTTTAGCCAGTATTGAGGGTAGAACCGGTTGCTGATGTTCGTGGAGGCGGTGTCTCCCTCCCCTGACCGCCTCCACTTTTTTTAAAATCACTGCTGCCAGATATTTTTTTGCGGCAAAACATAAACGGATACTCGTAAGGAGGATCAAGATGGAAAAGAAAATAATGAAACAAGCGGCGCTGTTGTTGCTGCTGGTATTGATACTGGCCCTGCCGGTATGCGCTGTCGCCGCAAGTTCAGGATATGGCAGCAGTTCAACTGCGGGGATTTCTTCCGGTCATGGCGGCGGGGTGACTCTGATTGATCGCCGGATGATGAACGAACTTGATGCCAAGCGTCATCGTACCATTTCAGTTGAGTCGGTTTCGCTGCAGGCCGAGAGCTCCAAACTCAGCCTGCTGATTCTGTTTGGCGGCGTTGTTGTTATGGTCGGTGTCGGTGTCGGAATCTCGAGAACCCGTTTTTTCGCCGATTTGAACATCGGTGGCAAGCTGGCGACCGGGTTCGGCACCGTAGTTTTGATCGGCGCCCTGCTCGGCATGGGGAGCTACTACTTCATGGATACGATCAACAACGATTACGATGCCGCCCTCGGAGCCCTCGACCTCGACATGATGGCGAGTGAGATTGGCTCACTCGAAAAAGATTTCATCATTTACGGTATCCAGGATAATGCCCGCGGGGAAAAAATCGCTGAAGAGATCAAAGGCCTGGTTGCCGAGTACACTGGCGATCTCGCCACCATGAATAATTTCGGACTGTCCAGCCAGGTTAACCGTGAGATTGACCGGGTGCGTGGCAACGTTGCGGAATATGACAAGACCTTTGCCGATCTGGTTGAGTATTATCACCAAATCGAGCGTGACAAGGAGACCCTCGAAGAGCTGTCGCACACAATGGGTCGCGAGCTGGCCGAGGTGGTGCATGCGCATGAAGCCGAACTCGACGCCATTGAAAACGCCAGCCGGATCGATGTCGGTCAGCTCAAGCTGCAGACCAAGATGGTCGAGGAGCTGTTTGAAGCCGAGCTCCGGGTCGCGATGATTGGAGCCGAAGAAGCGGAATTTCTGCTCGATAAACGGATCGCCCGGATCGAGCCGATGGAGCGGCTGCTCGGGGAACTGGTCGGTCACCTCGCTGTCGCCCGGAACCTGATACCGCAGTTGACGACCAGCCAGGCCGAGCAGGCCGCCGATCTGCGCATGCTGGCACAGGCGGAGAGAGAAGTGCAGGAGTATATCGAGGCGCTCTCCGAGACCATCGTTGCCGAACTGCGGGTCGAGGCCGACCTGGTTGATGCCCGCGAGGAGCTGGCCCATATTGAATCGCTCGCCAGTGGCATTGCCAATCATCTGGATGGCGAAGCGGAGTCGTCGAAAGAACAGGCCAACATGCTGATGATCGTGATGATGCTTCTGGCCGCCGCGGTCGGTACCGTGATCGCCTTCTTTGTCACCCGTTCGATCACCGCCC
>PKUH01000071.1 GCA_002869615.1 Desulfuromonas sp.
ATTGCAACGGATCGCGGCTGCATCGAACCTCCAGGATCATTACAATTATCGCATATTTACCGAAGGATGCACCGGCCGTTCAATCAGGTAGAACGGTGGATCAGAAGGCAGGCATATTCGATCAGCCTGGTCAGACCGCGCTGGCGGAGAAGATGGTGGCTCGGCAGGGCGTCATGTTGGGCGAGAAGTTCCAGCTGAAAAGTCGTGCCGAAAAGCTGTTCGATCTCAGGCAGCGGCACCGCGAACGGCGGCCCGGGAAGCTCTGCCTGATCGTAATCATAACCGACCAGGAGAATTCGGCTGTCGATCGGCAGGCTCCGACAGAGAAAATCGGCATACTCGCGGCGCATCGGCGGCGGCAACGCAACCAGTGAGCCCCGATCGTAAACAGCCCGGACATGCCGAAAATCATCCGGTGAAAGCTGGAAAAGATCGCCCTGGAAAAGGGTTATCCCGGCGCTGTGAAATCGCGGTATTGCTCCGCTCTCGTCGATTTCAGCATCAAGACCGTTCTCAGCGAAGAAGGCCCGGACCGCAAGTTCACTCAACTCAACTCCGAGGACCTTCGCCCCCTGTTGGCGTAACCAGAGAAGATCAGGCGACTTGCCGCAAAGCGGTACAAAAACTGTTTCCGGTCCGACGTGCAGCCGGTGATAATACTGATGCAGGAACTCATGGCGCTCATCCATGTGAAAGCCGATTTCGTCGCGGCTCCAGCGCTCTATCCAGAAATCATGATCCATAACAGAATTATACCAGGATCAAACCTGATCAGCCGGGAGAATCCGGCCGTCAGAACCGACATAACGGACTTCACACCTGAGGTCGAACCCTGTTTTTTCGGACACCCTTTTCCGGATATGTGCGATCAACTTCAGGACGTCGGCGGCCGTGGCACCGCCCAGGTTGACAATAAAGTTGGCGTGTCGGTGTGAAACCTCGGCCCGACCGATGCGCTCACCCTTAAGCCCGGCCTCTTCAATGATTTTCCCGGGTGGACCGACTGTCGCATGCATCTCTGCAGTGCTGAGAAACACAGACCCGCAGTTCGGCTGTTTACGGGGAAACTTCCGCCGCCGCTCACGCAGGTCAACGAGCATCTCCTGACGAATCTGTCTGGAATCGCCAAAAGGACATTCAAGTTCGATCTCGACCAATACAGAGCCGCGCTCCTGCAAGGCTGAATGGCGATAGGAAAAAGCACACTCTTCCCGACTCAGTTGCACCAGGGCACCGTCACGGTCAACCGCCGTGACCCGTACAACATTTTCACCGATTCCCTTACGATGACTGCCGCCATTCATCATCACCAGGCCACCGATGGTCCCGGGAATTCCAATGGTGTGCTCGAGACCGGACAGACCGGCCAGCATCGCCTTGCGCGCCAGCTGCGGTACCCATAGACCAGCTCCGACAACAATGCGGTTGCCGCTGATCGACAGGTGCGACATATTGCGGCCAATTTTCAGAACGATGCCACGCAACCCTGCGTCGGCAAACAGCAGGTTGGTTCCCTGTCCAATCACCAACAGTGGTACATTCCGCCGAGAAGCATATTTAATAACGGTTTCGACCTGTTTCGGGCACGCCGGTTCAACCAGCAGATCAGCCGGTCCGCCGATCCGCCAGCTGCTCTGATCACTCAACGGGGCGTTGAAAACACGATCACCAATATCGAGAGCAACCAGCTCTTCCAATTTCTCGTTATGATTCACATCAGGCAAGGTCATTTTAAATCTTCATCCTGGCCGGACAGGTAATCGCCAAGCAGGGACCGGCTGTGTTCGTCTTCGTGGCAATAGGCACAGAGATTCTCCCAGTTGCTGCCATCGGGTGGATTGTTATTGTGGTTACCATCCTTGTGGTGAACAGTCAACAGCTGTAAATTCTCGGTGTCAAACTCGCGGCCGCATTTGGCGCAGATCAGTCCATGAATTTTCAGGGATCGTTCGCGATAATTCGACATGCCGGAACCATCCGACCGCATCTGCCGGACCAGCTCATCAATCTCCTCCGGGCTCTTCAGTTTTTTCCTGACCGGCCGGCGCGGTCGGCTCGAACGTGACAATGTCATCCTCCTTGCACATCCATCATGACCCGCCAACGAACTGTACAAATGCACAGTCCCGAACCGAACAGGATGCAACTTTTTTATACGGGACCTCACCTGTTTTTAGTTTTAAAACTCACGTAGTCTGTGAACCATCAAAGGCCCGTTGTGGCAGACGGTCCGATGACTACCTTCTTCTCAATGAGTAAAAAACTGTAGAAAAGCCGATTCGGTTGCCTCCTCCGGATCGGCTTTTCTGCATTCAACGGCCGCCGGAGCCGGGCCGTGGCAACAATATTGACATCACCACCGCCAGTGCCGTCAAGGCCGCCGACAACTGGTAACTGATCGAGAAGGTGCCGCTCGACTCGGCGAGGATCCCGGCGACAGCCGGCCCAACAGTCTGACCGACGGCAAAGAAAAAAGTAATCGCCGAGAACGCGGCTGCCGCCTGCGAAATCGGGAGGTAATCACCAACCGCCGCCGCCATGATTGTCGGGATGGCAAACGCCGACAGCCCGTAAAGAACAATCGATACCACAAGGGCGGCACTGCCGATGCCGGAACCGACCAGGACATAGGCGATCGTCTGAATAACATAGACCGTTGCCAGCCCCTTCTTCCGACCGATGTGATCCGACAAAGTACCGAAACCGATCCCTGAAAAGATAGAAAAGAGTCCGACCCAGGACCAGTAGAAGCCGGCGCGGGCTTCGCTGAAGGAATATTCATCGACCATGGTGGTTACGATGAAGGTGCCATAAATAACGTAGGTTGCGCCAAAAACAAGGTAAATCAGGCCGAGCCAGGTGACAATCTTGCCGCCGCTCGGCGCCCTGCCTTCTGTCAGTTCCTGTTCATTGATCGGCTCGACCTGCCCGACCGGTTCAAGCCCGAGGTCGGCCGGATCATTCCGCAAAAGAAACCCAACGATAACGGCAATCAGCAGGGAAATCATTCCAATCATCAGCCAGCCGCTACGCCAGCCGGCCCCTCCCTGCAACTCACTCAGTAACGGCACCGCGTAGCCGGCAAAGACAATCGCCGAACCGTTGCCCATAATCATCGCCCCGGCCGCCCGGCCGCGGCGCTGTCGACGGAACCAGTGTGCGACCAGAACCATCGCCGGAATATTGGCAAAGCCGCTACCGACCCCGATCAGGGTGTACAACACCAGAACCGACGTGAAGGCATCAGCCCGGCTGATGCCGAACATACAGAACGCGATCAGCAAAAGACCGAAGACGATCGTACTGCGTGGTCTGAATTTACGGATGGCCAATGGCGCCAGGGCAACCGACAACAGATACCCGCTGAAGTTTCCGGTGCTGATAAAACCCATCTGACTATAAGCAAGGTCGAGCCCGGCGCGCATTGATGGAAGCAACATGCCGTAAGCAAACCGGGCCAGCCCGAGGCAGGAAAAAAGCGTGAGGAAACCGCAAAAAGCGATCAGCCAGCCGTAATGAAACGGGATCTTTTGATTGAATCGGGACATAGCGTCTTTCCGCTGGGAATTGAAACCACAGAATACAGGAGAGCGGATCAAGATAAAAGGTTAAAGGAAAGACCATTAATCCTTGACCTGAAACCATTAGCCGCATATTTTGTCTCCCACGATGGCCCTGATCAGTTTACGAAATATCGAGCTCGCGTTCGGCGGGCCACCCCTCTTCGAAAACGTTTCGATGCAGATCGATAGAGGCGACCGCATCTGCCTGCTCGGCCGCAACGGCACCGGCAAGTCGACCTTGCTGAAGCTGATCGACGGCATGCTCTTGCCGGACGCCGGTGCAATTGACCGGCAACAGGGTTTGCGGGTTGCACTTTTATCACAAGAGATTCCACAGAAGATCCAGGGAACATCCTACGATGTTGTCGCCAGCGGTCTTCCGGAATCGGGAGACAGCTCACCACAAATCGTTGACCAGGTCCTTTCCCGCCTCAAACTCGACCCGGAGATTCCGGCCGCCAACCTCTCCGGCGGGGTGTTGCGCCGGCTGCTTCTGGCCCGGGCGCTGGCAACCGAACCTGACATATTGCTGCTTGACGAGCCGACCAACCATCTTGATATCGAATCGATCAACTGGCTTGAAGAGTTTTTACTCCGTTCCGGAATTACTCTGGTCTTCGTTACTCATGACCGCGCCTTCCTGCGCCGCCTCGCCACCCGGATCGTTGAAATCGACCGCGGGCGGCTGTTTGACTTTTCCTGTGACTACGAAACGTTTCTGCAGCGCAAGGAAGAGCTGCTGCATGCCGAAGCGGTTGACTGGCAGCGTTTCGACAAAAAACTGGGCGAAGAGGAAACATGGATTCGTCAGGGGATCAAGGCGCGTCGCACCCGTAACGAAGGCCGCGTGCGGGCCCTCAAGAAGATGCGCGAAGAACGCCGGCAGCGCCGCGAACGGCTCGGGACCAGCAAGCTCAACCTGCTCGAATCGGACAAAAGCGGTCGGCTTGTAGCCGATATCGACAATATCAGCTTTGCCTATGATGAGAAGATCATTATTGACAATTTTTCAACAACGATCATGCGCGGTGACCGGATCGGCATTATCGGACCGAACGGGGCCGGCAAGTCGACCCTGCTCAAACTTTTGCTCGGTGAGCTCGATCCCGAATCCGGGACGATCAAACTCGGCACCAATCTTCAGGCCATCTACTTTGACCAACTACGTGAGCAACTCGACCCGGACAAAACAGTCCAGCAGAATCTCGCGGGCGATCAGGATACGGTCATGGTCGGTGATCAGCAGAAGCATGTCATCGGTTACCTTCAGGACTTCCTGTTCACTCCTGACCGGGCCCGCACGCCGGTCCGCATCCTTTCCGGCGGCGAAAAGAACAGGCTGTTGCTGGCTCGGCTGTTTACCCGTCCGGCCAATCTGCTTATTCTCGACGAACCGACCAATGATCTCGACCTTGAAACACTTGATCTGCTTGAAGAAATGCTGGCTGATTTTAACGGCACCCTCTTCCTGGTCAGTCATGATCGCTCCTTTCTCAACCAGATCGTGACCAGCACGATCGCCTTTGAAGGAGATGGCCGGGTCTGTGAATATGTCGGTGGTTACGACGACTGGTTGCGCCAGCGGCCACCGGCGCCGAACGAAAAAGTGCGGGAAAAGCCGAAAAGC
>PKUH01000072.1 GCA_002869615.1 Desulfuromonas sp.
CGGGCTGGTTGAAATCGTCCGTGATGAAAAAGCCGACAACAGTCATTGCTACATCGAGCTGACCGAGAGTATCGTCAACCGGGCCGGCCGCACCGGCGGCACCTTCCTGCATAGCTCACGGACCCGGCCCAGTCATTTGCCGCACACCAATATCCCTTCCCATCTGCGTGCCGAATATCCGGACAAGATCAACGATCTGACCTCGGAAGTCCTGAAGAACCTGATGTATCTCGGGATCGACGTTCTGATTCCGATCGGCGGTGACGACACCTTGAGTTACGGTCAGCGTCTGCACGAGGAAGGGGTCGATGTCGTCGCCATACCGAAAACGATGGACAATGATGTTCCCGGGACCGATTACTGTATCGGCTTTTCGACCTGTGTGACCCGGACGATCGAGATGACGCATGCCCTGCGGACCTGCGCCGGTTCGCACGAGCGTTTCCTCGTCCTCGAAGTCTTCGGACGCTATGCCGGCTTCACCGCCCTGCTGCCGACCATGGCCGGGGCGGCCGACCGCTGCGTTATTCCGGAGCATCCTTTCGATATCGAGTTACTGACCGAGATGATGTCTGACGACCGCAACCGGCATCCGAGCAATTACTCGGTTGTCCTGGTGTCGGAGGGAGCGACCATGGCTCATCATGACGACATGCTGTTCGAGGGTGATGAAGTCGACCAGTACGGCCATAAGAAGCTCGGAGGAATCGGCGACCAGGTGGCGCAGCAACTCAAGGAGCTAAGCCCGAAGTACAATAACGGAAGGCGGATCAATGTTGTCAATCAGCGCCTCGGTTACCTGGTACGCTGCGGCGACCCCGACGCCCTCGACTCGATCGTGCCGATGGCTTTCGGCAATATCGCCCTCGATCTGGTCATGGACAACCATTTCGGCCGCCTCATCAGCCTGCACAACGGCTGTTACGACAGCGTGCCGATCGAGGTGGTCACCGGCCAGAAGAAGCTGGTCGATGTCGACAAGCATTACGAGATCAGCCGGCTACGACCGATTTACGAGACCTTCCTGCGGCAGCCGTTGTTTATCATGACCGGGGATTATTGATCAATCAAGCAAGGCATCAATCGCTTCGAAATCGATCTCCCGATCGGCCAGCGACTGAACCAGCTGGATTTTCTGTCGGTCTTCAGCGGTGATCTTGGAAACATCTTCCATGAGGACACTGAATACATCCGCCGTCAGTTGTGGGCAGCGGATATAAGGCAGGTTGGAATCATCCAGGATCTTCTGTGTCGTCCGGGAAATATCACTGGTGCCGGTAACCAGGATTCCGGCCAGCTTTCGCCTGTATTCGTGGATGTGATAGAGTGACGCCAGGGTCACCAGAAGCTCGTCGCGCGAGCCGGTGACGACCAGCAGAGTCGACTCCTTGAGGATATCGATGACCCGCTGGCAGGAGGCGGCGCCGAGCTGGATATGGTGACAAATCTCTGAAGATTGCACCTTGGTGGCGCGCAATGGCGCCTTAAGGACCTTGGCGACATGATTCAACGTTGGATGTGCCAGGATCGGCGAGAAATTGAAGCCGCCAACGACCGAGATCCCTTCCCGCCCGAACGACATCCGCAGGTAGTCGAGGGTGCGCTCCCGCTTTTCGGCGAGCAGTTTGTTCGGCAGGATGCCGACCACCTTGGCTCCAGCCTCCCGAAAGAGCGCAAGATTCAGATGAACGGCGTCGATGACATTACCGATGCCGCCGCCGGCAACCATCATCACCGGAGCCCCGAGCATCTGGGCGATAACCGCGTTGTTGAGTCCGACCACGGCCCCGACGCCGCTATGCCCGGCGCCCTCGATAATGAGAAAATCGTATTTTTCATCCATTACGGCAAAGGCGTCTTTGGCCTTTTCGACCAGGCTCTCCCGGGTAATCTCACCGGCCAACACCTTGCGGGTCGTATCGGAGTGAAGCACGACCGGCGACATCAGATCGATGTCATCATCGAGCCCGTAGACCTTGGCAATCAGCGCGGCATCCATGTCGACGGCATGCCCCTTGTAATTGATCAGTTTCGGCCCGAGCGGCTTGATGAAGCCGACCCGATCATATTTCTTCCGGGCCAGGTGCATCAGGGAAAGACTGGTTGTGGTCTTGCCGCAATTCTGTCCGGTTGCTGCGACGAAGATTTTTCGGGCCATGGGTGCCTCCTCCGGGTGACAGTGATTGTTAAATAAGTTATAACATGACAATTTTTTTCCGCATATTTTTAAAAGAGGAAAATCTGCCGCGAAGTCACCAAGGACACCAAGAAGGTCAAAAAAAAATTTAACGGAGAGCCGCTGAGGTGGAGAGGAAAAACAAAATCCATATCTTAATGGTTAGATCTAAATCGTAGTTCTAAGGACGCGGTTTTATCTATGTCATCAGCTTTGCTCTGTATCTCTCCGCCTCTCCGTTAAAAACGTCTCTAAGCCTTTGCTTTTGGGAAGTCCTTGTCTTGGTGGCAATCCGGTTTTGATCCTGTCTTCGGATAAAAGATAAGTAAAAATGGAAGCACTCCTGAACGAAATCAAAACGAGATGTGCTGCGTTGGCTGATGAGCCTCGACGGCTCTTTCATGGCCGGGGGCAGACGGTTCCGGGTTTCGAACACCTGGTGATCGACTGGTACCCGCCGGTTGTGCTGGTGACCCTGTATCGCCCCGTCGAACAGCCGATCCTCGAAGATCTGAAGCAGCATCTTGAAGAACAGGTCTGCCAAAAGCTTGCCGGCATTGTCGTTCAGGACCGCAGTCAAAGAGATGAGGAACCGAAGATCCTGGACGGCTCCTGCCCGTCGGAACTGGCCATCAGGGAAGCCGGGCTCAACTACCTGGTCCGGCCACTGGCGAGCCAGAATATCGGCTTCTTCCCCGACATGAAACCGGGCCGGCAGTTGATCCGTCAGATCGCCCGGGAAAAAAAGGTGTTGAATCTCTTCGCTTACACCTGTTCTTTCTCCGTTGCGGCCATTGCCGGCGGTGCTGCTCATGTGACCAACCTCGACATCAATGAAAACCTGCTCGCCCGGGGCCGGGAGAACCACCGACTCAACGACCACGACCTGCGCCGGGTCGCTTTTATGCCGCACAACCTGTTCAAATCATTCGGTCGGCTGAAGAAAAATAAGCCGTATGACCTGGTTGTCATCGATCCGCCTTACCAACAGGGCCGCAATTTCCGGGCGAACCGCGACTGGCCGAAAATCATGCGGCATCTGCCTGAACTTGTCACTCCGGGTGGTGAGATTGTTGCTGCGGTCAGTGCCCCGGAACTCGGCCGCACCTTTCTGCGGCAGCAGTTTTCCGAATACCTGCCACAAGCCGACCTTGTCGCCGAGCTGACCGGCGGCGACAGTTTCCCCGAAGCCGATCCGGACAAGGGATTGCATATCCAGCACTATCGGTTGTGAAAACTTGACCGACCCCGGAAGATTTTTTAAGATGAGACCTATTGTCGATGTTGAAAGGATAAGCGGATGAAAATTATAATCGACCAGACAAAATGCTGCGGTTCGGGAGAATGTGCCAAGGTTTGCCCGGAAGATGCGATCACGATTGTTGATGGATTGGCTGTCGTCGATCACGCCAAGTGCGACTTCGATGGCCTTTGCATCCCGGCCTGCCCGTATGGGGCGGTCAGCCATGAAGAAGCATAAAAGCAGACTCAACCGGCAAGAGATAAAGCCCCTCGGCCTACTGGCCGGTGGGGCTTTTTTTGCGGTCTGAATTATTTCTGTTCAACTTTGCAGCCAGATAATTTGCCTTGAGGCAAACACAGTTCGTCGCTGTGGCGGTTGTGGTCGGGCTACGGTTCGGTGCGCGCGGTGCCAGAGGGCGACTTTAAGATCAACGGGGGTGAGTCAAAGGCTTTTTTGATAGCTCCCTCTGCTCTGCCGGGGCCCCATGTAAGACCGCCGAGCGAGCCGATTTTAATCCGGCGTTCAGGTAACGACAGTGACTGACGGATTGAACTCGGCGCAGTGAGGGAACCTGATCATCAGGCGGGTGAGCTGGGGTGTCTTTCTTTTGCTTACTTTTCTTGGACAGGCAAGAAAAGTAAGGAGCAAGCCGGGCGATACCGGCGAACCGGGTTTATGCTTCTCGGGCGCGGTTAAAAGGTGCGGCGGAGTTTGGGTACGCACCACTTAATTCTCGGTGAAATGCGATGAACCTTTTTTCTTTCTCGCTGCCCGATATTTATCGAGACAAGCAAACTTCAATAAAACCTAGTCGACCGTAGCGCCGAACCCGACCCGGCTTCTATTGGCAGAGTCCTCATCCGGTTCCTTGTAGATATCGTCTTTCTTCAGGAACACCCGCTCAGATGGTAGCTCACCGACCTGAATCAGGTAATCGTGGACGACAGCAGCGCGGGCCGTCGCCAGCTCCTGCATTTCATCCTCTCCGGCCACGGTGTTTGCAAGAAGAAGTTTTTCCATCTCAACATCGGGCAGGGATTTGACGAAACCCAAGGTATTGCGTGGTTTCGGAAAATCAGCCTTCCGGTAGATTTGTTTCAGATAACGTGAACGCTCCTCGTCGCTCAGGCTGATTGCATCAAGGTCTTTCCCGTTACGGCCCATCGATGCTGCCTTGAGCTTTTTCATCTCGCTTGTGAGATGCACCCGTCGCCAGGCTTCCGGGTCTTTCTCGGGATCTACGTAGCCACTCACTTCGACTTTCAGATTCGGTCTTTGCCTGAGCGCATCAACCAGACGATCGAGCTTACCGACTTCAGCCTCCGGCAGTTGCGAGTCACCGGCAGCGAAATCAACTTTACTGAAATCTTCGCCACCACCAAGCATTGCCCCGAGAAGCTTGAACGGCGAAGTCGCCGCCTTGACCAGCAGGTTCTTGAGAATCGTAAAGACGACTCCGACGACACTGAACTCGGGATCATCAAGGCTACCGGCAACCGGAAGATCGAGATGAATTTCACCCTGGCCATCCTTGAGCAGGGCGACTGCAAGCTTGACCGGAAGACCTGTCGCCTCTTCGCTCTCTACCTGTTGACCGAAGGTAAATTGGTCAAGGAAAAGATTGTTGCTGGCGTTAAGCTTTTCACCATCTATCTTGTAGTCAAGGGCGAGAAAAAGCTTGCCCTTTTCAATGGCATAGCCGAGATAGTTTCCGGAATAAGGTGTCATCGGGGTCAGATCGATCGCATCGAAACGGACATTCAGATCAGCGAACAGTCTCTCTCCAAGCGGCGCCAGTTTACCTTTAATCTGCAGGGGAGATCGATTTTCGAGATTGCCGCGTAAATCAACGGAAGCCGGCTGAGCGGAGGCGGAATCGATGCCGCTGATCCGCCCGCCAAGATTCAGCATTCTGGTTTTAAACTCTTTCGGCATATGTTGATCAGCGAATTCAAAAGTTCCGCCCTGAAGAGTCACCCGATCAATGTTGATAACCGGCGCCGGGCCGGACGGCTCTTCGGGAATTTCCGGTGGATCCGAATCTTCCTCCGTCGGAGCCTCGGCCATCATACTCTGGATATTGACCTTGCCCTCTTTGGTCACCAGTAATTTGGCGAGGTAGTTATTGAGGGTCAGTTCAGCAATCGAGATCGTCGGCGGGCCATCGTCCAATTGAACGTCGAGACCATCAAGTTGCAGACTCTCCCAACGCAGAACATCAGTGCGGCCGACCGGTTCAACCAGTTGCAGCGAGCGTAAGCCGGTCGTCCCTGAAAGGGAGATTTCTCCGGTCGTACTTGTGAAATCAAAGCGTAATTCCGAATCGATATTCCCTGATGTAACAAGACCGGAAAAATTGTCCGGAAAATAGCTCTCAATACCACCCAGATCGATTTTATCACCGACAATTGCAGCACTGACCTCAAGTGGTTCAGTCGTCAATTCCCCTTTGGCCGACAGGCTGCCGATTACATCAGAAAGAGGGTTAACCATGTTCATTTTGACATTGTACGGAACCGGCGTGCCGGTCAGCGTGTCAAGATCATGCAGACCGATATCGAGGTTCCGAACTTCGCGTACAAACGGCTTTCTGCCGGTTTCGTCGCGAAAATGAATCACCCCGTTGCGGAAGCGGAGCTCCCGGAGTTCAACATGGGAGCGCTCATCGGCACTCTCAGGAGCGTTGTCTCCCGCTTCGTCCAGAGCTGTGTCTTGAGGATTCGAGTCGGCCGCCAGACGGCTGAGATTGACTATGCCATCTGCATCACGCTGCACATAGGTCTCCATACCATAGGCGGCGATCTGGTCAATTGCGCCCCTTCGGGCCAGCAAATCGGCCCACTCGATCTCAACCTCACCCAGTGGCAGGAACAGAACTTTTTCGCCGCGGCGGTCATTGACCAGAAGATTGGTTATGGAGAAACTGCCGCCGAGCAGGAGTTTCGTCTCCTGGTCCCGGGTGACCTTGTAAGAGAGGTCGAGGTCGACCGCTAACTTGCCATTTTCAATATCAACCGGCCGAGTTGGCGGCAGGTAGGCAGCGTAAAACGGCAGATCGATGTCATCGAGACGGATCTGCAAGGACGCCTCAAGGGTGTCGGCAAAAGGCTTCGCCTCACCCTCGATGAGAAACGGCGCGTCGTCTATTTCGAGACTGAGTCGCGGCTGTACAAACTTGTCGGTCAACGCCGGTGTATTACCGATAAAGGGCAGGGCAAGATCGAAATTCCGGATCGTGTGTACGATTTCCGGGGTTGCCAGATCGGAGTAATCGAGCGTACCTCCTTTTATGATCAGGTTATTGACGGCGAACCGGAGTGGTTCGGAATCGGATGGTGCCTCTTCCGTAGGACTTGCCCCGGCGGCAAAGTCGGAAAAATTGAATTCGCGATCCGAAATTTTAACGATCCGGACGGCTGGGTTGATCAACTCGAGCTGGTCGATAATCGGTGCCATTTGCCAGACCGAGCTGATATTGATATTGACCAATAATTGATCGAAAGAGACGAAAGTTTCTTCTGCCTTCGGTTCAGTCAAAACTACCCGGCGGATTGTCAGGCGGCCAATCAGGGGATTGAAGGAAGCGCGCTCAATCGTCAACTCACGTTCGGTGTTTTCGGCAACCCAGGCAATCGCCTGTCGCCGAATAATTTCCGGCAAGATCAAACCAAGAAAAAGCATAAAAAGGATGACGACAACGCCAACCGATATGAGTATTTTTTTACTACGCAACAAATCATTCCTCCAGACAGCGAGTTCTTTCAAGAGGTTACCAGATTTCCGATCAGATGCACGCAGGGAAATGCAGGCGATGAACGATAAAATTGGCCCGATGGAGCAAGACTTTGGGCTGGCATCCGGAATCCAATTATGCTAAGTTAACGCCCGTTAAAATTTATTCGAGGAGGATATAGAAAATGGGGTTTATAGACATTCAGGAAGCTCTCAAGGCGTCAGCGCAAACGGAAAAAGACGCAATGGATTTTTATAAGTTTGGCGCCGAAAAGATGCAGGACGACAAGGCCAAAGCGATGTTTGAAATGCTCGCCAAGGAAGAGATGGAGCATGCCCGTTCCTTCTACGATGCCTGCATCGGTGACGGCCTGCCGGCGTTTGAGGAGTTCATCGCCGCGCCGCCCGATACCGAGTCGAGCTGGTGGAAGGCCCTGAAAGAAGCAATGCTTGGTGATTTTGACGAGCGCAAGGCGATGGAATTGGCAATCGAGCAGGAGGATGCTCTTGAGAAGGAGCTGCGCGAGATGGCCGAGAAGATTGATGATCCGTCGGTCAAGGAGATCTATCTTGCCAATGCCCAGTCGACGCATCGCCATGAAGAGATGATTGAGGAAGATTACCACGCGATCTACGGGTAACCATCTTTTATATAAATGTTTTACCAGGAGGACCTGATTAATCAGGTCCTTTTTGTTTAAGCTGGAAAAATCAAAATCGCTGGTCTCACCCAGGGGATTTTTTCTGTTTACTTTTTTATCCTGAAGGGAAACTTCCCGACTTTCAGGGAAGTTTTCCCTGACTTAAAGACTGAAGACAGGAGAACCGCGCGGTCTCGGCCGCGCACTCCGCCATACTCTTTTATTGAGCCATAAAAGAGTATGCAGAAAACGGC
>PKUH01000073.1 GCA_002869615.1 Desulfuromonas sp.
ATCTTGACCATCAGGTCGTGGCTGACCACCCCTTCACTGACAAATAGCCCGGCGATGTAGGCGCCGATAATAATGTGAAGTTCGGCCAGTTCGGCGAGGAAGCCGAACAGCAACGCCATGATCAGGGCGAAGGTGAACCCCTTTGAGCTGCGGGCCGAGAGGAAGCGCCCGAATTTCGGGTAGACCCACATGCCGAAACAAATAGAAAAGGTAAAGAAGGCGACGACTTTGACCATGGTGATGGCGTAATGGTGCCAGTTGACTCCATGGCCGCCGTTGATGCCGATATCGATGATAGCGGTGAAAAAGGCGAGGGCGAGCACGTCATCGACCACCGATGCCCCGAGAATGATCGGGGTAATGCGCTGTTCGCTGAGCTCAAGATCATGCAGCACCCGGGCACTGACGGCAATAGCTGTGATGGACAGTCCGAGGGCGATAAACAGGCTGTGTTCGCGAGTCATCCCGAAGATCATGCAGGCAAGGTAGGCGACGATAAATGGAATCAGAAAACCGGAGATGCCAACGGCAAAGGATTGTCGTCGGTATTTGTTGAGATCGAGCGGGTTGGTTTCGAGCCCGGCATAGAACATCAGGAAGAAGACGCCGAGGTCGGAGAGAATGTTCAGCATCTCGTTCGGATAGATCAGGCCGAGAAAGGCCGGGCCGAAGATAATGCCGGCGGTCAGTTCGCCAAGGATCGGCGGCTGGTGGATGGCGCGGCAGAGCACGCCGGTGGTCCAGATGATGACCATCAGCATCAGCAGGTTGAGCGTCGGGTTGTTCTGCGTCATCTGCGCGATGACACCGAGAATGCCTTCCATATCTCAATCCTGTGTCGATGACAGCGGTAATCTTAGCGACCGTTAATATTCTATCATAATTATTTGATTGGGAAAGTCGGGGCTACAAACGAAAAAAAGCCCCGGTTTTCACCGGAGCCTTTATCAAATTGGTGGAGGTGGCGGGAATCGAACCCGCGTCCGAAAATCTTTCACGTCAAGCGTCTACATGCGTAGTTCGTGTATTGCTTAACCCATATGGACTCCCACGAACAGGATTCCTTATGGGGGAGTCTGCTAAAGTTTCGCCTCAATGGCGCAGACAGACAATGAGACTAGCCCGCTTCTTAGCGTCTCATGCCCGACACGGGCGATCAGTCATGAGACGTGACTACTTAATTAAGCAGCCAGTGCGTATTGTACGTCGTTGTCGGCGTTTATACGTGTTTGGGCTTTTTAACGGAGCCTGCCCACTCCGGCATGCAACAAGCGCTTCCGATCCCCGTCGAAACCAGTGCACCCCCGAATTGTCAAAGATCTATTTGTATTATCGCACTCCTGACGATGTAAACCAAGGGTGAAAATATAGAAAATTATTCTTGATGATAAATAATCCGACGCCCGCTCTTTTCTGCACCTCAGTTCATCAGGTAAACCTTAAGTGCAACTTTAACGGAGAGGCGTTGAGATGGAGAGAGGGTAAGAAGATGGAATAATTGATAAATGGCAAATATCCGGAAAATAGTTGTTTTTTGCCAATGTATTGATAGCGTTACGCGTATGAAATGGTTTGTTTCAATGTCATCTTGACCCGGGCCGTCGTCTGAAGAGAATTATAATCAAATGTTCACGAAATGGGATGTATGACTTGAATTGTTTTGGTTTTCTCTCCATCTCTCCGTTAAAAAAAGGTTTGGTATAAAGTCATTTGAGCATTGTGCTACGACCACATAAACCAGTTCCATCCATTACCTTCAATGTCCGAAACGGGATGTCTGCGGAATCAGTGCGCGGTAATCGTCGTAGGTCAGCGCGGTCTCCCAGTGGCCGGTTAGCATGCCGAAGCAGACGCCGGCGGTGAAAATCAGCAGAACGAACAGGGCGAACCCCCAACCGGGAATCGTCCTGTTCGGTTTCGACAATCCGATATCGAGGGCTCCCGGAGCCGGACAGCTGCCGACACAGGTGAGGCAGGCGGTGCATTCGGGCGAGTGGACCGTTGTTTTGTGTTGAACATCGATCAGGGCCGGGCAGGCCTTGCTGCAGGTCCCGCAGTTGATGCAGGTCGAATGGTTGCGGCGGATCTTGAGCGGGCTGAGCATACTGAACAGGCCGAGCAGGGCCCCGTAAGGGCAGAGATAGCGGCACCAGACGTTTTTATAGAAAACCGAAAGCAGGGACAACAGGGTGATCACGATGATGCTGGTGGTCGAAGGTGCGGTGAAGAAGTGCAGCATCTTGATATCGGCGATCGCCCAGTAGGGAGCGTTGAGAAAGCCTTGCACGGCTAGAACCGGCATGTCGATCAGGATGGTCTTGATAAAGAAGAACAGCAGCGCGTACCTGGTGAAGCTCAGGGTCAGATCGAGCCATCGCCAGATGCGGAAATTGCGGCCGAAGAGCTTGCGCCCGACCTTCCACAAACCCTCTTCGAGGGTGCCGACCGGGCAGAGCCACGAGCAGAACGACTTCTTCGCCAGCAGCGCCATCGCCACGAAGGTAAGAAGCAAAACCAGGGCGGCCGGGTGGACGGGGTCGATTTGGCCGCTGCTGATCCAGTTTTTAAAGCTGACCAGGGCGCCGATCGGCAAAAAGCCCTCGACCCCCGGCGGTCGTCCGTAGTAGGCGGTCTGGCCGAAGCTTTCGAAGTGGCTGACGAACAGGCCGAACTGGATGCCGAGGAAGATGCACCAGGCGAGGAAGGCCCACTGTACGATCAGGCGGATGGTGGTGATGGCGGGAATTTTCTGCTTCATGGTTGCCGGTTATACACGAGGTTGCGAAAGAAAGAAATGATCAAGGTCAAAAACCTGGAAGTCAGAGACGATTTCACGGAGAGTCGCCGAGGGTAAGACGGAGGTATAACTTGAAGTAAACAAATCTAAGTGGCTGTGAAAATGGACTTTTATCCGATTACAAACCCTGAAGGCAATGTTATGGCAGGACTCCGTGCGCAAAGACCAGGAGAAATGCAGGGGCAAACAGAAGTAAACGCAAAGACTGATGGTTGAAGATTTGTGAGGCTTGCCTTTGTTTTGCTGAACTCTGCGGCTTCAACTGCGTCTCCGTGTTGAAAAAGGAATTGCATTTTGTGCAGCTATCCTTGAGTTTCCGGCCAGTCTCGCATATAAATATACGGTATGGACTGGTCGGTTTATATCCTCCGCTGCGCAGATGGTTCCTACTACACCGGGCACACCAAAGATGTAGCAAAGCGTCTTGCTGTGCATAACTCCAGCAAGGGAGCCAAATACACCCGCTCAAGGCAGCCATGCGAAGTCATCTTCACCGAACAGCATGCGACGAAAAGTGCGGCTCTCAAAAGAGAATGCCAGATCAAGAGCTGGAGCCGCTCGAAAAAGCAGGCCCTGATTGATGGCAAATGAAGCCCGGCGCTGTCTGTTCCGGTCCGTCGTTGTGAATTGATAATCCCGATAAAGCAATCGCCTTTATTAGCCTGTCCTAATAAAGGCGGCGAATAAAGCTTCTGCCGCCTTTACATCCTCAATCCAGCCATGCGAGAATAAGTTTGATTTCACGATAAAGGCAAAACCGGTGCAAACCGGTGACGCAAAGCCGCGGGCCCCTCCGGGGTAGCCGGGCCGCCGAAGAAAGCAATTCATGCCCCATTTCATCCATCTTGGTGGTACTGAACCTGCCTTCGCTTGAAGATGGTTTTCTTGTGACGTTCACCGTCCCGATTCCCATTCTTCAGATAATCCTTTTTTGAGGAATGAATCATGTCCAGCCGGCGTATCCGCTTCATGTTTGAATACCTGCTCTATCGTCAGCTCACCCTGGCCGCGGCCATACTGCCGCGACCGGTCGCTATGCTGTTCGGCGGCCTGGTCGGTCGGGTCTGTTCAGTTTTGGCCGGCAGCCGGCGGCGGCTCTCCGAGCAGAACATGCAGCGGGCCCTGCCGGAGTTAAGCCGGCACCAGGTCAAGACCGAAATACGGCAGATGTTCCGTCATCTCGGCATCCTCGCCATGGATGTCCTGGCCTTCAGGCGGTTCCACGAAGAGCCCGATCTCGACCGCTATTTCGAATTTGAAAACCTCGAATCTCTCGAGCAAGCCCACGCCCACGGCAAAGGGGTCCTGGTCCTGACGGCCCACCTCGGAAACTGGGAGGCCGGTTCCTGCTTTTTGCCACGTCTCGGTTATCCGACCTGCTTTATCGCCAAGAAGCTGAAGAACCCGCGGATGAATGCCTTTATCCGGGCGAACCGGGAACAGGGCGGTGCCGAGATGATTGATGCCAAAAAAGGGGCGCGGCGGATCCTGAAAGCCCTGGCCGACGGCAAGGTCGTTTGTGTTCTGCTCGATCAGCACCATCGCGAGGGGGTCCTGACCGAGTTTTTCAACAGGCCGGTCCTGACCTCGCCGATGCTGGTCCAGCTGGCGATGAAGTCGGGCGCTCCGATCCTGCCGGCTTTTACCCTGCGGGCCGATGATCACCGCTATCACACCTGTTTCGCAGATGCCTTCGAGGTGGAGCCGAATTCCGATCCCGAGCTCATCCGTCGGCAGACCCAGCTCTGCAATGATTATATCGAAGAGGCGGTACGGAAAAAGCCGTCGCAGTGGTTCTGGCTGCACAACCGGTGGCGGGTCGATGCCCCGGCAACCGCGACCATGAAACTCCGATCGCCCGAGGCCAATATCAGCCCGGTGCCGGCGATATCCAAGCTGAAGCAAGAATCGTCAGGTTAATTTTAACGATGCCGGTTCCGGCAGCATCCGGGGCCGTTGTCAGATTGCATGTTCCGAATTGACCGGTTCCGGTTTTGCGAGTTCTAGCGGCAGCAACCGTTCGATTCGTTCAATACACGAGCAGTGGGTCGGTCTTGTTTCTGCACGTTCACCATTCCGCACCTCAACATCAAAATCGACCAGAACCGGCCGGTGATCAGAATAGCGGATGTCCGGCACCTGGAACTTCCTGATACTGATCCCCTTGCTGTAGAGGATAAAATCGAGGTGTCGCTGCGGGTTGCTGCTCGGGTAGGTCGGCAGCCTCTGCCGATTGGCGTTGCGCAGGCCGGTTGCCGCGAGGAATATCTCGATCTCTTTTTCGCCCCACAGCATATTAAAGTCACCGGCGACAATACAGGGCAGCTTGCTCTGCTTGACGATCTGGTAGAGGGCGTTGAGCTGCAGGTGGCGTGCCTTCGCCCCCAGGGAGAGGTGCACCAGGTAGACAATCACATGCTGCATCTCCAGTTCAATCACCAGCCGTTTCATCCCTTTGTTGAAGAAATGAAAGGTCTCATCGCGAATCCGGTCGCGGGCGAGAAAGGCGTTGCCCTGCTTTTTCAGAACCGGGACGTGCCGCCATAGTGAATCCTGCCCGTATTTAACCGAGTAGGAATGGTAGTGGCCAAGTTCGCTGGCCAGCAGTTCGGCCTGGTTTTTGCCGCCGCTGCGGTAAGAGCCGTGGTCAACCTCGACCAGGCCGACCAGGTCAGGTTCTGCGGCACTCAGGAAATCGGCGATCCGCTGCAGGTTCTTGCCTGATGAGCTGGCCGATCGGTGGAAGCTCGGTCCGGTTGCGTAGCGCATATTGTAGAGAATGAATCGCATCCAGCCCTCCTGTCACTATTTAATCACGTTCATTCGCAAATACAACGATGCGCTGCCGCTGCCGATTGTGTCATGACACACTTTGCATGTTTCACCCCTGCGATGTGTGACACACGAGTGCGCCGCCTTGTGCCAAGGAGGATCACTGCGAATTCTTCTCAAGTTATTGATATTATAGGGTTTTTTTGGATGGTATGTCAACTTTTCCGGTCCGGTTACTAATTGGTATGGGTCTTGCTCATTGAAACATTGAAGATCAATCCGTCCTCGCACCGAGTCGTTTTCGACAGCCGACAGGTTCTTGCGTTGACATGGAATGAGATGGTATGGGGCGAATGAGGCTAACAAAACCGGGTAAACTGAAAACACTCTTTCTGATCATCACTCTTCTTGTGACCAGCCTGGGGAGTTCTTTCGGATTTGTGGCGTGTGATCACGGTTGCCTCAGCGTTTCTCATACCAACAACCATCACAATATCGATTCCCACCCCGGTTCTTTCGGCGAAGACTTCTCGATTAAATTGCAGCAGAAATCAAAGCATGGCCTGACCACAAGTCCGGATAATTGCATTGATTACCTGATCGACCTCCTCGGTTTTTATAAAATCGATAATGAAGAAATCACAAAACTGAAACTCAAGGCTGCCGCCGCTTCGGCGGATCATCCTTTAGTCAGTGCCGTCGCAACCAACGCTCCCCCTTATACCAGTCCACCCGAACCGAGGATTGCCCAGTCAATTCTCTTCCAGCGAACGATCATCCTCCTCAGTTGATTCATGCCTTTTAGTGGGCAATGATCGGCTCTCACGATCCTTGCACCACGACCAAATCGAGCTCGAACATTTCCGGGTCACGTAGTTAACGGCGTGCTCCTATCATCAGTACCGTAACGCACTGAGTTGTATTTCAGTCGTACATCGAATTGTCTTTTACAAAGGAGGCTACAATGGCTTTTCAGAATTTCAAGGTTGGCAGTCGTTTGGGAATGGGCTTCGCTATTGTTTTATCTTTGATGATTTTGACAACCGCTGTCACGTTCTGGTCGTTAAATCATGTTGAAAGCGACACCGATACGGTCATCTCCGAGAGTCTGCCCTTCACCCTGAAGGCGGATCAGATGGTGATCTCGACCCATGAGATCCAGCAGTTGCTGACCGATGCGGCAGCCACCAAGGATGTCGGGTCAATTGCCGCGATCAAGCCGGAAGTATCTTCATTTAAACAGAACCTGGCGGCTTTCAAGGATATGTTTGCGCAGGAGAACGACACGGCTCACGTTCGCGAGATAGAAGAGATGGAAGCGGCTTTTGACGAGTTTATCGCGACCGGGACCCGTATGGCCAATGCCTATATCAATGAAGGGCAGGCAGCCGGAAATGTCATCATGGTCGAATTTGATGAAGATTCGGAAGCATTGGCGAAGCATGTCACTGATCTGCAGCAGGATCAGGTCGCGGAAATCAGGCAGAACGGTTCCGATATCCTCAGTTCATCGCAACAGGTTAAAAACCTGCAGGTCGTTCTCGGTGTTATCGCCCTGTTGATCGGCATCGGCATCACCGTGCTGATCACCCGCAGTATCGTCAAGCCTCTGGAGACGGCGGTTGATACGGCCCGGCGCATGGCGGTCGGCGACCTCGGGATGAAGATCGATGTCAGCTCGACCGACGAGACCGGCATCCTGCTCGGGGCGATGAAGGAGATGGTCGATGCCAACCGCGATGTCGCCAGGACGGCCGACCGGATCGCCGGTGGCGATCTCGGCGTCAAGATCACGCCCCGTTCCGGCGAGGATACGCTGCTCAAGGCGCTGGCGTCGATGGTTGGCAACCTGACC
>PKUH01000074.1 GCA_002869615.1 Desulfuromonas sp.
AAAAGTAAGCAAAAGAAAGACACCCCAGCTCACCCGCCTGATGATCAGGTTCCCTCGCTGCGCAGATTTCAATCCGTCAGTCACTGGCGTTACCTGAGCGCCGGATTAAAATCGGCTCGCTCGGCGGTTTCACATGGGGCCCCGGTAGAGCAGTGGGAACAGTCAGAAAGACTTTCTATCAGGGAGACACATCCCTGTACTTCGTCGGGTAGTCTCCCCATCCACCTTTTATGTTTTCTATATGACAGCCGCAAGATCTTGCAGCCGTGACCGCGTCGAATACGATTCAAGCAGATTGCGGAAACAGGACTCAATAAATGGCAATGAGTTATACAACTCATGGCCATCGTTGAGAAGATGAAGGTTGGTCCGGTATTTGTCGGCAAACCTGACCGCACAGGCCGGATCAATCAGTTTGTCGTCCCAGCCGTGAATAACGGTAATATGATCGGCGACCGGCTCCGGGTTAAACTCCTCGTAGCCCTTGAGATAAACGGCCGGAGCAAGAAGAAACAGCGCATCCGGTTTGACCGTTTTTGAAGCCTCGATCGCAACGTAACTCCCCATACTGGAGCCGGCGAGAACGACCTTCCCGGAGGGTTCTTCGAATTTATCAAGAAATCGCTTGACCCGTTCATCCGGATCCTTAACCTTGCTGAAATCGGGCACGATCGTTTTCCAGCCACACTGTCTGGCGATATTGTTCATCAACTCGATTTTCCGTCCGTTCGGGGAGCTTTCTCGCCCATGAAATATGTAAACTGTATTCGTTATAGCCACGACAACCTCCTGCCAATTCGAATCACTTAAGGAAAGACACGAACAACCGATTCGGCGACACAAGCCGGTTTTTCCTGCCCTTCTGACTCAATTGTAAATTTATAGATGATCTGTACGGCTTCACCAACCTGCTCGGCCGATTGGAGAACGGTGCGAGCCCGCAATTTCGACCCGACAACAACCGGCGCCGGGAACCTGACCTTATTGACCCCCATGTTCACCCGCATACGCATTCCCGGATAATTCTCCTGGAAATACTCCGGGGTGTTGCTTTGCGTCAGAAACGGCAACAGTGACAGGGTTAGAAAACCGTGGGCAACAGTGGCCCCGTAAGGCGACTCCCCGGCGGCGCGTTCCGGATCAATATGAATCCATTGCTCATCACCGGTCACCTCGGCAAATGCATCAATCCGCTTTTGATCTATTTGCAGCCACTCACCGACATGAATTTCACTACCGATTTGCGGCTGCATCAAATCAAGCAGATTCTCGATTGGGTTTTTATCCATATTTACATGAACTCCGTGAAAGTGAGACAGGATACAATCAGCGACCGCTAATTTCCAGTAAAAGGATTATTTTAATTATCCCGGCAGTTAAATCGTCAGGGAAGAACCGACCGAAGCAAAGAAGGTACTCCGGGGGAAATGTGCGTACAATTCGGCCGCGCGCCGCAAACCGGTACAGTGACCGACCCCGAGCCGCTTCACCCGGTAATGGCGAAGCGCCCTGACCGTTTCGTTAAACTGATCATCCGATGCCGGTGCCAGGTGCAGACCGCCGACAACGGCATGAATCCGGTCACGACCTGTCTTGTCGAGGGCGTACTGCATAATATTGACCAGCCCGGCATGAGCACAGCCAAGCACCAGGACCAGGCCTTTTTCACTATCAATAATCAATGAACAGTCGTCTGCCAAGGGATCCGGTCGCAATACACCGTCTGAACCGGTTACCTGCAATTTATCATCTACGTCTTCAAAGCTGGTGCGGCGCGGTACCTCACCGGTCAACCAGAGACCTTGACCAATCTCGCGAAAATCGGGGGAAAGATAAAATTCGGCACCGAGATTTTCGAGGTGCTGGCGCGAATACGGGATGCCGATCTCAAGATGTTCATGCTCCCCTACCCAGAGGCGTTCATTAAAAATATCGGGGTGGCCGTACACCTTGACCGGCGCCGACAGTCCCAGGGCTTCAACCAGGCCCCCGGCATGATCATAATGGCCGTGACTGAGGATAATCCCGTCTATATGAGTGAGGTCGAGTCCGAGAACCCGACTGTTGCGGACAAAACCGGCACCCTGGCCGGTATCGAACAGGTAGCGTTTTGTTGCGGTTTCGACAAAACAGGAAAAGCCGTGCTCGCCGATCGATTTTTTCGCAGAGCCGACGCTGTTTTCACAAATCACCGTTAATTTTTTCAGCATAAAGCCCTCTTTACACGGCTTCAGTTGGTTCAGCACCGCCTGGCCGAGTTAAAAAAAATAGATATTGCATTCAAAGGGACCGCCACATAGAATGGCAGACTTTGATTTGCCCTTCGGAAAGAAAGATATATCAAATGAAACTGACAGGCAAGCAGGTCCGGTTCCTGCGCGGACTCGGGCATCACCTCCAGCCGACTGTGATGGTCGGCAAGGAAGAGATCTCGGCACAGCTTATCAAGGCCGCCGATGAAGCATTAAGCACACATGAACTGATCAAGGTCAAACTGCAGGAAGGCTGCCTGCTCGATCGAAAGGAAGTGGCCGCGCAACTTGCCGCTGCGACCGGTTCGGAAATCGCCCAGGTGCTCGGTAAAACATTTCTGCTCTATCGCCCTTCGGACGACAAACTGATCGAACTCCCCTGATCTCGACTCATACCCGCTCATACGGTTCGAAAAGCCGCTTGTATTCATCCATGGCATAACGGTCTGTCATACCGGCAATATAGTCGCAGATGACCTTCACCTCACCGTATTTCGGGTACTTCAGCTGATAGTTCTCCGGCAAAAGCGACGGATTCTCGGAATAACATTCGAACAGCAAGGTAATAAAACGTTCGGACTTGACCCGCATCCGCTCGACCTTGTAATGCGTATAGAGCCGTTGCATGAGAAATTTCTTGAGTTCGCGGTTTTGCGCAGACAGCTCAGGGCTGAAGTTGACCAGTCGCTTTTTGCTGCGGCGGACATCATCAAGGCTTTCTATATTCATCGCGGCGAGAGTCTGCTCTGTCGTAACCACCAGATCGTTGATCAGGCGACCGATCAGATGCGAAATGGTCTGGTAAATCTGCCGCTCAAAATCGAGCCCGGGGAATTTCTTTACGACCAGCTGAAATGTCTCTTCCCAGATTTGCACCGTGCGCAATTCATTTAAATCGAGATAGCCGGCCTTCAGGCCATCGTCTATGTCGTGGTTATTGTAGGCAATTTCATCGGCCAGATCGATGATCTGGGCCTCGAGGGTCGGTTGCTGATCCGGTTCGAATTCCCCGGCCGCTTCATGGCCCGGATTGTCATAATCGGAAGCATGTTTGATAATACCCTCACGGGTTTCATAAGAGAGGTTCAGGCCCTCAATGCCCGGATATCGCTCCTCAAGATGGTCGACGACCCGTAACGACTGGCGGTTGTGCTCAAATCCCCCGAAGTCCTTCATCAACCTGTCCAGAACATGCTCACCGGTATGCCCGAAAGGGGTATGCCCGAGATCGTGGGCCAACGCCAGGGTTTCCGAGAGATCCTCATTGAGACCGAGACGCCGGGCGATTCCACGGGCAATCTGGGCAACCTCGAGCGAATGGGTCAGACGCGTCCGATAGTAGTCACCTTCGTGATTGACAAAGACCTGGGTTTTATATTCGAGCCGCCTGAAGGCGGCGCAATGGATGATCCGGTCGCGATCCCGCTCGTAATTCGGTCGATCATCCTTGTACGGTTCATCATGTTTGCGACCACGACTGTCGCTACTCTTTGCGGCATAGGGAGCCAAATCGGTTCGTTCCATATCATCCTCTCAGTCACTGGTTTTATATAATGTTACATAAACATCAAACCGGGACAGATAATGTCACAGTGGCCGATATTGAGCGTAACTTGTTAAATATAATTGAGTATGCTAATAAAATCGCATTAAATATCAAGAAAGGATATTTCTATTGCGTGTCATCAGTGGTTCAGCCAAGGGACGAAAACTGGCCGAATTCAAAGGCGGTTCCATCCGACCGACTGCAGATCGGGTTCGGGAAGCGATCTTCAGCTCTCTGCACAGCCGCCTCGGAAACTTCTCGGACTGCAAGGTTCTCGACCTTTTCGCCGGGACCGGTGCCATGGCGATCGAGGCCCTCAGCCGTGGTGCCGCCTCAGCGATCCTGGTCGACAAGAGCCGGGAGGCCGAACAGCTGATCAAACGGAACCTTGCAACAACGCACCTGGAGAACAAGGCCCGGTTCAGGAAATGCGATATCATGCGTTCGCTGTCATCACTTGCCACCGACGGACCGTTTGACCTGATCTTCATCGACCCGCCCTACGCCGAAACAGACATCGATAAAATTCTGGTTGATTTAATTCATTTTAAACTTGTCGGAACTGATGGTATTATCTCGGTCGAGACCTCTGGCAAGAATGAACCGCAAGATATTGTTGACACCCTGAGCTGTTTTGACCGCCGCAAATACGGCACCTCAATGATCAGTTATTACAGCTTAAGACCGCTGGAGAATGATTGATGAAACAACATATAGCAATCTATCCCGGCTCGTTCGATCCGATTACCAACGGGCATCTTGATATCATTAACAGGGGGTTGGAAGTTTTTGACCGGATCATAATCGCGGTTGCCCGTAATTCTGAAAAGAAATCACTCTTTACCGTTGTTGAACGGATCAGCATGATCAGGGAAACTGTCGGCGATGACTCGCGGCTACAGGTCGACACCTTCAGTGGCCTGCTGGTCGATTACGCCGCTGCCCGGGATGCCAACGTCATCCTTCGCGGTTTACGGGCTGTCTCCGATTTTGAATATGAATTCCAGCTCGCACAAATGAACCATGCCGTACAACCGGCCGTCGAGACCATCTTCATGATGACCTCGGCAGCGAATGGCTACCTGAGCTCATCCATTGTCAAGGAAGTCGCATCACATCAGGGCAATATTGAAGAGTTTGTACCGCCGGCTGTCAGAACTGCACTGCAAAAGAAATTTGATTAATACTTTACGGAGGGCTTTGATGATCACGCGTGAGATGAAAATAGAAGAAATCTGCCGCAATTACCCGGCAGCGATTGCCGTTCTCAAGGAGTTCGGGCTCGAATGTAATGAATGCCAGGTCGCCGCCTACGAGGACCTTGAACATGGTGCCAATGTACACAAAGTTGACCTTGAGAAGCTCCTCAGTAAACTGAACCAGGCCATCACCTGAAAACGACGACAAAACATTGAACAAAGGCCGTCTGCTTGAAATCTGCAGGCGGCTTTTTTAGATTCTTCGAATATTAGAGTGAATACAACGTTAGACTCCTCCATCAGATGGCTCAGGACAGGTAAGAAAAGTCAGGAGCCGGTCGTTCGATACCAGCGGTCTTGATTGGTCGACTGGGGACACTTCCCGAAGTTCAGGGAGGTGTCCCCAGGGTACAGCGAAGTATTCCTGAAGACAGGAGAACCGCTCGGTCGCGGCCGCGCACTCCGCCATACTCTTTTATTAAGCCATAAAAGAGTATGCAGAAAACGGCTCCCTTGCAGGGGGCTTTTTTGTGCGATCTGAATTATTTCTGTTCAATATGCTGCCAGGGAGTTCGCCTCGAGGCGAACGCGGTTCGTCTCCGTGGCGGTTGCGGTTGGGCTACGGTTCAATG
>PKUH01000075.1 GCA_002869615.1 Desulfuromonas sp.
AGCGGTTTCTTTGGTTCGTTTCTTTATCGCTCAATAAAGAAATGAACCCGGCTGCCGGGCCGGGACCCGGCGGTTCTTCCTGTCTTCTGTCTTCAGGGGACACTTCCCTGAGATTCGGGTAGTGTCCCGGTCCAACGACGACCAATCCAACCAAAAAAATCAAGGTCGTCAATGGGAGAGTCCAACCTTTTATCTACTCTCATCTGCGAATAGCCAAGAAAAAGCCCCGCCGGAGCAGGGCTTTACTAATTGGGGCCCGACATCGGTCGAGGCGGGTGTTTCGTAAAAAAATTCCTGTTCAGGAATCAACCCGGGCGCGCAGTTCTTTACCGGTTTTGAAAAATGGGGTTTTTTTCGACGGGATCCTGACGACTTCACCACTTTTCGGGTTCCGTGCCTCCCGGGCATCACGTTCACGGATACTGAATGATCCGAACCCGCGAATCTCGACACGATCGCCATCGGCCAGGGCATCGCCGATACTGCCGAAAATGGTATTAACAATCAGTTCAGCTTCTTTCTTGTTCAGGCCGGAATTGACATCTGAGAGTTGCTCGACAAGTTCGCTTTTCGTCATAACCTGTTACCTCCTGTTGATCCATTCCACAAAAATTGTAAGCCGGAAGAAGTCTCTTCATGAAGGCCTCGCCTGAATTGGCCGATGGCCTCCTGCATGAAATATTCAAACAGGCCCGGTTTTTCTTCCGGCGGATAAATCAGACGCGGTTCACCCTGAATCTCCGCCATCGATGCGGCGAGGCTGACTGCGTCCCTGAAGTTACCCAACTGATCAACCAGGCCGATCTTTTTGGCCTGGTTCCCGGAATATATCCGTCCGTCTGCAAGGGTCAGAACATCATCCAGTTCAAGTTGACGGCCCTGGGCGATAGCATCGACAAACTGGCGATGCACATCATCAACCAAACCCTGCAGAATCGCTTTATCCTCGTCGGTCATCGGTCGAATCGGCGACCCTATATCCTTGCGATCACCGCTTTTGACAACGCTGTTTTTAAGACCGATTTTGTCGAGCAGTTCCTGGTAATTGGTAAAGGCCATGATAACACCGATACTGCCGGTGATGGTTCCGGGATTGGCAACAATTTTATCGGCCGGAGCGGCAATATAATATCCGCCGGATGCAGCGACAGCGCCCATCGAAACAACTACAGGTTTTTTTTCGACCAGTCGCTTGACTTCGGTATAGATTTCCTGGGAAGGCCCTACCCCGCCGCCGGGGGAATCGATCCTTAAAACAACGGCTTCAATCGAATCGTCTTTGGCGAAGGAAACGATCTCTGTAACCGTCTTGCCAGACGAGACAATCGGACCGATAACCTGAATGACTCCAACCTTGTGACCGAGCGGCAGTGATGACGAATTCCCGGCAATGCTGGCGACAATCACAACCAGCAGCGCGAAGCTGACAAATACGCCCCCGATCACCAGCAGGGCCATGAGGAAAGGCCGTTTCTTCATATCCGGATCCGATGAAAAGAAAGACCCCCGCATCAATGACGCAGGGGTCCGTAGTTTGTCTGGGTTCAGTCTGATTCGGATTCGTTGTTTTTATTCATTGCACCCTGAACCAGTGCGCCGAGATTGGTCGTCGCACTCTCCTGGGCACCCATGAACGCATCGACTTCCGCCTGCTCTTTCTGACTGTCAATCTGCTTGATTGAAAGAGCGATCTTGCGGTCAACCGTATCGACATTCAATACGACTGCTTCAACCTGATCACCGACATTGGCAAAATCTTTCGGTGAGTCAACTTTTTCGGTACTGATTTCAGAAACATGGATGAGTCCTTCGATCCCCTCTTCCAGTTCGATGAAAATACCGAAATCAGTGACCGATGTCACCTTGCCTTTGACAATGGTACGCGGTGCATAACGGGTTGGAATCGATTGCCACGGATCTTCTACCAGCTGCTTGATGCCGAGCGAGAAACGCTCATTTTCGCGATCGATATTGAGGACAACCGCCTTGACGAGATCGCCCTTTTTGTAAAGTTCGGAGGGATGTTTAATCCGCTTGATCCAGGAGAGATCGGAGATATGAACGAGTCCGTCGATCCCCTCATCAACACCGACAAAAACACCGAAGTCGGTAATGTTTTTAACCTGTCCTTCAATGATCGTACCGGCCGGGAACTTCTCGCCGATGACGTCCCAGGGATTCGGCTCGACCTGCTTGAGACCTAGAGAAATTCTGCGGTTCGGGATATCGAGTGCAAGAACGACCGACTCGACTTCATCACCGACGTTGAGAACCTTGTTCGGATGCTTGACCCGCTTGGTCCAGCTCATTTCGGAAACATGGATCAATCCTTCGATACCGTCGCCGAGTTCAATGAACGCACCATAATCGGTCAGGCTGACGACCTTGCCGTTGACCTTTGCCCCGACCGGGAAATTGGCTTCAACTTCAAGCCACGGATCGGTTGTCGTCTGCTTGAGACCGAGTGAGACACGTTCTTTTTCCTTGTCAAATTTCAGAACCTTGACATTGATATTATCGCCAACATTGAGAATGTCGGAAGGATGATTCACCCGCCCCCAGGACATATCGGTAATATGCAGCAGACCGTCAATGCCGCCGAGATCTATAAATGCGCCGTAATCGGTCAGGTTCTTGACGACACCTTCGATGACCTGCTCCTCTTCGAGAGTCTTGAGCGTTTCACCACGGTGCGCCTCTCTCTCCTCCTCAAGGAGGACACGACGGGAGAGTACGATATTGCCGCGACGCTTGTTGAGTTTGATGATTTTGAACTGATAGGTCTCGTTCAGCATCTTGTCGAGGTTGCGGACAGGACGAAGATCGACCTGTGACCCCGGAAGGAAAGCATTGACACCGATATCGACAGTCAGGCCGCCCTTGATCCGGGAGACAATACGACCATCAACGACCGCGCCTTCTTCAAGATCGTTCCAGACCTTCTGGCGATCAGCCTTCTCCTTGGAAAGGGAAATCAGACCGTTTTCATTCTCGGTTCTTTCAATCAGAACGTCGAACTGGTCACCGACCTTGATTTCAGCAGGGTCAACTTCACCGGAAAACTCGCGCAGGGGGATCACCCCTTCCGACTTGCCGCCGACATCAACAACAACCGTATCGTCGTTGACCTGAACAATCGTTCCGGTGACAACATTGCCCGGTTTCAGTTCCTTGATGCTGTTTTCAAAGAGGGCTGCAAAGCTCTCTTCCATCTCGGAAGAGTCCATCTCTTCCATTTCTTCGTTTGGGTTGACAGTTTCGTTGTTTTCTACCATTACCTTTATGTTACCCCTTTGGTGTTTTTTTCACTCCTCGAAGAGAGCGTTTGTGACCGTGTCACGAAGCAGGACAATATCATAAAGATTTTTAAAAAACAAACCCTTATTTACCTACTTGCGCGACTCTTTCGTAAACCTCATCGATGATCCATTGCGGAGTTGAAGCACCCGCAGTAATCCCGACTGAATCGATCTGTCCAAACCATTCGTCCCTGATCTCGGCGGCAGTTTCGATGTGATAGGTTACGGGCTGAATTTTTTTGCAGATACGGGCCAGGCGGGAGGTATTGGCGCTGTTGTAACCGCCGATGACCAGCATCAGATCCGCCTGGCCGGCAAGCGAACGCGCCTCCTGCTGCCGAACCGTTGTGGCGTCGCAGATCGTATTAAAAACCCGCAGTTCCTGGCACTTGCTGAGGCAGGCTTCGACAATCCGGGCAAAGTTATCATACGATTGAGTTGTCTGGGCAACAATGCCGATCTTTTTCAGATAAGGGAGTTTTTCGGCTTCTTCAAGGTTGGCGACGGTAAAGACATCTTTATTCCCGGCATAAGAGATAATCCACTGAACCTCCGGGTGTTCCGCTTCACCGGCGAGAACAACAGCGTACCCATCACGGCTCAACTGACCGGCAATATCCTGGGCTTTTTTGACAAAGGGACAGGTCGCATCGATGATATTCAAATCCTTGGCGAGAATCCGGTGTAATTCGTCGGCAGAAATACCGTGCGAACGGATGATCACCGCCCCGTCGTTGATCTCGTCAATGTCACTGACGACATCGACGCCCTGTTCTCTGAGTTTTTCGACCATCTGCGGTGAATGGATAATCGGACCGTGTGAACAGATTTTCGGATGTTCGCGAGCCGCATCAAAAGCCATGTTCGTCGCCCGCTTGACGCCGAAACAGAAGCCGGCGCTTTTGGCCAGAAGAATCTCCACGCCCTACTCCTTCTGCCGGGCCGAAACGACGGCAAGCATCCGGTCAAGAACCTGGCCAATGGTGAGTCCGTCGGTATCGATTACGATCGCGTCTTCTGCCTGAACCAGGGGGGAATGCTGGCGTTGACTGTCTGCGAAGTCACGGGCTTCGACCTCGCTTATGGTCCGGGCAAGGTCGACATCGTGCCCTTTTGCCCGCAACTCTTCAAAGCGGCGGCGACCACGTTCGCCGGCCGAGGCAACCAGAAAGAGCTTTACCTGTGCCTGCGGAAAGACGACCGTACCGATATCACGCCCCTCGAGAACAACTCCGCCCTGCTCACCCAGTTGACGCTGCCGCGAAACCATCGCCCGGCGTACCGCCGGAATAGCGGCAACCTCCGGAGTCAGCGTTGATATCTCAGGGTTTCTGATCTCCTCAGACACATCAATATCATTGAGCAAGATCCGGTCGCCTCCGGCGCCGGGCCGGAACCGGATGTTGATATTCTGCAGAAGATCGTCTACCGCTTTATCATCGGACAAGTCGATGCCATTCTGGCGAACGGCCAGAGCGACGCTCCGATACATGGCGCCGGTATCAATATTGATATAATCGAGCTTTTGCGCCAGAAGTTTACTGAGAGTACTTTTTCCGGCCCCGGACGGGCCATCGATGGCAACGATCAGTCTCTTCATCTCAGGCACCACTGACCTTTTCGAGAATATTCCAGAAACCGGGAAAAGAGGTTTCGGTGCAGGCGGTGTCGCTGATCGTCACTTCATTACGACAGGCCAGAGCCGCAATCGCCATGCTCATGGCAATCCGGTGATCGCCGTGCGATTTGACCGCTCCTCCGGACAGGGTCTCGCGGCCGGTCACAAGCATCCCGTCCGCACGCGCTTCGACCCCGGCGCCAAGAGTATTCAGTTCGTCAACAATCGCTGCAATGCGGTCGGTCTCCTTGACCCGCAATTCGGCAGCATCACAGATTTCGGTCGTCCCCTCGGCCAAGGCGGCGGCGACGCTGATAACCGGAAATTCATCGATCGCCCGGGGGACCACCTCGCCACCGATCCTGACCCCTTTGAGCCGGCTGCTGGTTACCAGAATATCAGCGACCGGTTCACCTGAAACTTCGCGCTGATTCTGCAATTCGAGCCGACCACCCATTGCGCACAATATGTCGATGATACCGCTGCGGCTCGGGTTGACACCGACGTTGCGGATGAGCAGTTCACTCCCGGGAACGATCAGGCCGGCGACCAGAAAAAAGGCTGCCGAAGAGATATCACCCGGCACATCGATTCCCCGGGCGGTCAGTTCTTGCCCCGGCGTCACCCGCACACCGCCGGCAAAAGACTCAATATCGGCGCCAAGACAACGGAGCATCCGT
>PKUH01000076.1 GCA_002869615.1 Desulfuromonas sp.
ACCACCTTACGGAGATGATATGAACGTTTTTGATTTTGCCATGGAAATGGAAGACAGCGGTTACGAGTATTACTCGGACCTTGCCAGAACCTCATCGCAACCAGGCCTGAAGACCATCTTTAACAGCCTGGCCGAAGACGAGCAGAAACACTTTAACCTGTTCCGTTCCCTCAAGGAAGGCAACCCGGCCGCATTGAAAGCCGAGAGTAAAACAGTGGCGCGGGCGAAAAATATCTTCAAGGAACTCACGGCGAACGCTGCGGCCGCGAGCCAGCCCGGATCGACCCTCGAAGCCTATCAACACGCGATGAAACTGGAGGCCGACAGCTTCCGCTTCTATGAAGATGCCGCCGCCAGGGAGAAGGACGAGCAAGTGAAGAAACTGCTGCTGCAAATCGCCGAAGAGGAGCATGGTCACTTCACCATCCTCGAGAACCTCTATAATTTCGTCAATGCCCCGAACGAAAACCTCGAGTGGGGAGAGTTCAGCAATCTCGGTGAATTCCGCCAGTACGGACGCGACCTCGACAAGTAAGCGGGCGAGGGTTCAGATCTCAACATTTGACATGCTAGCGTTCGTTTGTCAGAAGTTGAGACCTGACCCCTTTAACTTCCTTTCAGCCGCCGGGCGAGTTCACGGATATGCTCAGGCCCGACCTCGCAACACCCGCCAACGATCACTGCCCCTTGTTGCACCCAGCCATCGACGAAATCGGCGTAGGTCGCCGGACCGAGATTCGACCGCTTATGCAGGACGTCGACCGCTGCGTCTTCGACCAGGAAATCTTCGTTGATTTTGACAAATCCATTCGCATAAGCGCCAACCGGTCGGTCAATCGTGACCAGGAGCGGCATCGCCTGGTCGACCGCTTCCGGCACCGAACAATTGACCAGCAGCGCTTCGATTTTGAATTCGTCCAATAACGGCAACACATTGACCACCGGTTCTCCCGAGCGCAGCCGGGTGCCATCGGCATCATCAACCGTCACCGCCAGCCAGACCGGTTTGCTGACAGAAGTCGCCCCCATAACGGCGCCGCGTGCCTGGTCGACCGAGGCCATCGACTCGCAGAGGATGGCATCGACGTACGGTTCCTGCAGCCGGGCAATCTCGGCATAAATCTCGGCCGCCTGCTCAGGCGGCGGGGCACTGTCAGGGCGATAGGATCCACCAATCGGCCCCAGGGAACCGGCCACCAGGCCATGACCGTGTTCATCACGGGCGGCGACGGCAAGCTGGCAGGCCTGGCGATGCAGATCAGCGAACTGTGCTTCGAGTCCGTACCGGACCAGGCGATCGCGGTGGATGGCATAACTGTTGGTGGTGGCAACATCGGCGCCGGCGCGGAAGTAGTCGCGATGCACCTGCTGCACGAGATCGGGAGAATCGACCTGCACCTGGGCCGACCAGAGGCCGGTTGGCCGTTTCCCGGAACGGGCTGTCAGCTCCTGGCCGAGGCCACCATCGAGAAGTGTTGGATTCATAGTCTCAATCTTAGCAAACTTTGCCGGTCTGTTCACCCGAAAGCCTCAATATTGTTTTATGGTCAGGGCGCGGCCATCGATCGGTTGATTTTGTTTGCAAATTCCAGGAACGATCTTGATAATATGACGTCGATAAAGATTTCCCCGGAACGGTAACGCGCTTCGCCGAATATGAACGGAACCAGAACCAGATGTTGTCCCTCCCATATAGTTTATCCCTGAAGAAATTAAGCCGATCGCTTTTCCTGCTAAGCTCCCTGTTGCTTCTGCTTTCACAAAATACCTTGGCCAATCAGCCCACCGGTGATTTTTCATCCTGGCTCGAACTGCTCCGCAAGGATGCTCTGAACGCCGGCGTTTCGACAAAGACCTTGAATACGGCCCTGGCCACGCTTGAAGCCCCGGAGCCGAAGGTCATCGAGAGCTACCATAAACAGCCGGAGAGAAAGGCGACCCTGCAGGATTACGTGCGCAACCGGGTGACGCCGCTCCGCCTTGACGAAGGGCGGGTGATGATGCGGCGCTACGCGACCGTGCTCGAGCGGATCGAGAAACAGTACCGGGTGCAGAAACGCTTTCTCGTGGCGCTGTGGGGGATCGAGAGCAGTTACGGCCGTGCCGCAGGGCAGCGGCCGGTGATCCAGTCGCTGGCGACCCTGGCCTACAAAAAACGGCGCACCCATTACTTCCGCAAGGAATTGATCGAGGCGCTGAAAATCCTCGATGCCGGGCATGTGACCCTGGACGAGCTGAAAGGCTCCTGGGCCGGGGCGATGGGGCCGTTCCAGTTCATGCCGACCTCGTACACCCATTACGCCGTTGATGGCGACGGCGACGGCCGCATCGATATCTGGAGTTCGGTCCCCGATGCCCTGGCTTCGGCCGCCAACTACTTGAAAATGGCGCGCTGGAAGTACGACCAGACCTGGGGCCGGCCGGTTCAACTGCCGGATCATTTCGATAAGTCGCTGAGCGGCCTGAAAAAACGGCGGCCGTTGAGTCGCTGGCAGGAACTCGGGGTGCGGCGCAGCAACGGCGCGGCGCTGCCGCAGCGTAACCTGCAATCGGCCCTGATCATCCCCGATGGTCCCGCCGGACCGGCCTACCTGGTCTACGCCAATTTCAAGGCGCTGCGCCGTTGGAACAAATCGAATTCCTTTGCCGTGACCGTCGGCACCCTGGCGGACAGATTTTAAGGCTGTGATGGGTGACGGGTAGGGAGTGAAGTTAAAGCAAATTCAAAGTCTTTTTACCGCAAAGGCGCAAAGGTCGCAGAGGGTGACACCAGGGACTGTCCCCACAGGGGGCTGTCCCTGGAACGCCAAGTTTACGAAGGAACCAAAACAGCTATTAGCCGCGATGAAAATCTATCAAGTTCTATAGTTTAAAACCAAAAAGCAGATGTATTGCATTAAACAGATTTTCATGGATTCTGATAGCGGCTAAACCGATTGTGCTTGGCTGTTAAGTCAAAGGCTTAATTAGCCGCGAATGGACGCAGATGGTCGCTGATAAAATCTAAAGCATATTAACGGAGAGGCGGAGAGTGGGAGAGACCTTTATTCAGGGCATAAAGATTAACCAACTGAACCAATTTTGGCATGAAGGTTTTGCTCACCTCTCCAATCTCTGCTGCTCTCCGTCTCTTTGTTGAATCAGACTATCGATTATATTGGGTCCCCGATCAGGGTCGGGGATGACAGGAATTATTGCGATACAATGACACAGGATACTTTAAACTGATAACAATTCCTTGCGTGAGTCGAGACATCCCTTGAAAACCTACCTCAAACTCTTTGCCGCCGCTTTCTTCTGGGGCGGCACCTTTGTCGCTGCCCGCATGCTCGCCGGCACCGCCCACCCGGTCTCGGCGGCATTTTTCCGCTTTGCCATCGCTTCGCTGTTTCTTTTGCTGATGCTGATCAAGGCCGAAGGGTGCCTGCCCAAACTCAACCGGCAGCAGGCTCTTGCCGTTGCCGGTCTCGGCCTGACCGGCATCCTCGCTTATAATCTCTTCTTCTTCAACGGCCTGGCCTATATCAAGGCGAGCCGGGCGGCGCTGATCATCGCCCTCAACCCGGTGTCGATCTCCCTCTGCTCGGCGCTGATCTATCGTGAGCCGCTGCCGCTGAGCCGCTTGATCGGTATTCCGCTGTCGGTGTTCGGGGCAGTAGTGGTCATTACCCGGGGCCAGCCGACCCTGATCTTCTCCGGCGGCATCGGTACGGGCGAACTGCTGATCGTCGGCTGTGTCGCCTCCTGGACCCTCTACTCGATCATCGGCAAGACGGCGATGCGCGGCTTGTCGCCGCTGGCGGCGGTCTGCTGGTCGGCGATTGTCGGCACCCTGTTCCTGCTCCTGCCGGCGGCATACTACGGCAGCTTCAACGAGATGTGGACGTTTGCCTGGCTCGACTGGCTCAACATCGCCTACCTCGGACTGTTCGGCACCGTCATCGGTTTTTTCTGGTATTTCCAGGGAATCCAGACGATCGGTCCGTCGCGGGCCGCGGTGTTCATCAACTTCGTCCCGGTCAACGGCGTGCTGCTTGCGACCCTGATTCTTGGTGAAGAGCTCAGTCTCTCACTGCTTGTCGGTGGTTTTCTGGTGGTCAGCGGCGCCTACCTGGCCAATGCACCGCGGCCGTTTTTCTGGTTGAAGTCATCGCCCTGAGATGGAAGAGGGCAGGTACAGTAAAGTTTGAACCTGCAGACGATGACAGCACAGGAACGCTGCCGTTCCCGTTGGCTGGATGTTGCGGGGAGGCGTCTGCTGCCTAGGATGGCGGCTGGTGTTTCCTGTCCATCCTGATCAGGCTCTTTATATTCTCAGTCATACCCGGGTCAATGTATCTTGAAAAATCACTGTCGAGGATTTGTTCAAGTTCTTCGATTTTCTCATGGTTGCGCCAGTGATGAAAATGCCTCGCATATTTATTTCCTGTCTGGCTATACATGATCGGCTCCTTTCTCTAAACCCTGCTAAAAATGTTTTATCGCGGCACAAGTTAAATAGTTAGTCACTCGTTCCCTGCTCAACTGTCTGTTCGTCATCGGTATGAATTCGGTCTCGGTCTCGATCGCGGTCCTGATCCTGGTCGCTCCCGTCCTGATCCCGATCTCGATCCCGGTCTCTGTCCCGGTCTCTGTCCTGGAGTTGAAGATCACCCTGCTGCTTCTTGTACTGGTGCTGATACTGGTTTTGATTCTGATTCTGATTCTGATTCTGATTCTGATTCTGATTCTGATTCTGATTCTGATTCTGATTCTGATTCTGA
>PKUH01000077.1 GCA_002869615.1 Desulfuromonas sp.
AAGCGGCTCGGCACCCGCTGCAGCATTTTACCGAATTTGCGGCGCTGTTCACAGCTGCTCAGGGTCAGGGTTTTCCGGGCCCGGGTGATGCCGACATAGCAGAGGCGCCGCTCCTCGTCGATATCCATCTCTTCGGAGATCGACTTGGTATGCGGCAGGAACTCCTCTTCGACTCCGACCAGAAAAACATGATCAAACTCGAGGCCCTTGCTCGAATGCAGACTCATCAGCACCACGGCATCCTGCTGCAGCTTTTTCTCCTTGTCGTCACTGTCGGAATCCTCATCATCGAGCAGTGAAACCTTTTCGAGGAAACCGAGCAGGCTCGGCTTGCCTTCGCGCTCCTCGTAGTTGGCCATGGCGCTCACAACATCCTCGACAAACTCCATCCGCTTGCGCGCCCGGTCCGGATCGTTGAGGGTGCGGTGCAGTTCGCCCTCGATATCGAGATCGGTCACCAACTGGCGCAACAGCGCAGCCAGGCCGGATGAGGTCCGAAAACGCTGACGATAGTTTTGCAGCAGGCCGACAAAGCGGCTGATGGCGTCGCGCACCCGCGGTTCGAGTTCGACCCCGGACGGATCATCGAGAACATCCCATAATGGACAGTTACGCTCGGCCGAGGCCCGGATCAGCCGGTCGGCGCTGGTCGGGCCGATGCCGCGGCGCGGATAATTGAGAATACGCAGCAGATTGATCTCGTCACTGCGGTTGAGAATCACCCGCAGGTAGGCGAGCAGATCCTTGACCTCCTTGCGATCAAAAAATTGCTGGCCGCCGATCAGCACATACGGAATATCCTCGTAACGCAGCTGCTCTTCAAAGACCCGCGACTGCACATTGGTCCGGTAAAGAATGGCAAAATCGGAGTAAACGGCTTCCCTGTTGTAGAGGGCATTGCGGATATGGGTGATCACGTGCTGCGCCTCTTCTTCCTCGTCGTAACAGCTGACGTGGACCAGCGGCTCTCCGTCGCCGGCCATGGCCCGCAGAACCTTGTCCTTGCGCGCCTTGTTGTTGGCGATCAGGCCGTTGGCGGCGGCGAGGATATTGCCGGTCGAGCGGTAGTTGCTTTCGAGCTTGACCACCTTCGCCCCCGGGAAGTCCTTTTCAAAATCGAGAATATTGCCGGGATTGGCGCCGCGCCAGGCATAGATCGACTGGTCGTCGTCACCGACAACACAGAGGTTGCGCTCGGCGCCGGTGAGATGTCGAAGGATCCGGTACTGGGCCTCGTTGGTGTCCTGATACTCGTCGACCATGATATAGCGGAACTGCTGCCGGAATGATTGACGAACCGCCTCATGTTCGCTGAGCAGTTTTTCGCTGTACAACAGGATGTCATCGAAATCGACGGCATTGAAGGCTTTCAGAGACTTCTGATATTCGGGGTAGACCTCCGCCGCCATGATCGCGTACGGATCACCCTGATTGAACCGGAAGGTCTGCGGCGTCTCGAGCCGGTTCTTGGCCGCCGAGATCAGGTACTGAATCCTTTCGGCATCGTATTTCTCCCCCTGCGGGGCCAGACGGGAAACGATATCGCGAATCAGCCGAACCTGGTCGGCCGCCCCGTAGATCGTGAACCCTTTTTTAAAACCGAGCCGGGCAATCTCCTGGCGCAGGATCTTGACGCCGAGCGAATGAAAGGTCTAGATCGTCATTTCGGAGACCGACCGCTTGCCGACCAGAGCGGCGACCCGCTCCCGCATCTCCCTGGCCGCCTTGTTGGTAAAAGTGACTGCGAGGATATTCGCCGGCGCAACCCCCTGCTGCAGAAGATAGGCGATGCGGAAGGTGATAACCCGGGTCTTGCCGGAGCCGGCGCCGGCCAGAATCAGGACCGGGCCGTCGGTCTGTTCAACAGCGGTTCTCTGTTCAGGATTGAGCGAGGAGAGTTTCATAATCTTCCAGCGAAAAGTGATGCAAACGGCGCGCAAAGTACCATATCGGAGAGGTACAGGCAAGAAATTGTAAAGGATTAAAATATAGGCTTGATTATATAAAAAAGCTCATGTATTGTTCTGCTCGTTATGATGCGAATTGTAGTGATAATGGTTGGTATTGTTTGGGCGTCCCTGCTACTGATCTCCTGGGGTGGAGCCGGTGAACAACCGGAAACCCTCGAGAGCCCTGTCGTCAGCAGCTCCCGCTGAAGCACCTCTTCTCCAATCACCCGCTCCCGGGTGGACTGAATACTTTTTCAGGTACGGATGGGTTTGTCTGGATCGATTGAAAGCTGGTCACGACAATCGGTTTTCCATTAACAAAGTTAATCATGCGGAACGGCACCTGCATCCCCTTGACCGGCCGGTAGTCCTCGTAAACGACTCCAAAAGTCGCATTTTCACCCTGAACAACAAGCTCCCGCTCGACCTTCCGCACCACCGAGTTGATCGGATCGATCGTTATGGTCATTTCGGCGCCATCCGGATCGGTTAAACGCAACCGGACCGGCTCGCCTTCGACAACCTCGTCAAGCAGCTCGAGACGATAGAAACCCTGTTGCAGTCCGAACGGGATACGCAGGTGCTCCGACTGGAATTCCAGCAGGTCGTAGCTGATACCGGTCGCTTTTTCAAAGCCGCTGCCGGAATCGATCCAGCCGGCACCATCAAGAAAGAGCCGGTCTTCTTTTGCGTCATCCATTTCGGCGATAACCCGCAACTCGCCCGGTCGACGAAACAGAATCCAGACCTTGGCGTGCTTGTCCTCAATAAGATTCTGCACGTGCCCATGGAACAGGAATCCCCGGGCCTCGCTCAGGGCCTTGGCCCCGCCATGTGCCTCAACCACCCGCCGGGCAATCGAATCGGCGGTCTCCGGTGGCTTCTGGCAGCTCAGCAGAAGAGTCGCAACAACTACGATAAGAAAAATGATTTCAACGCGCCGCATGGTAATGCCTTCCCTGAAAAGAGTTGCGCCGGACAAACTCGGCATCAATCGCATTGAGGACTTCCCATTTGTTCAACGACCAGAGGGGTGCCAGAAGAATATCGCGGGGGCCGTCACCGGTCAAACGGTGAATCAGTGTGTCGGGATGCAGCCGTTCGATAAAATCGACAACCAGAGAAACATAATCATTACGGCTCAAGACGTCAACTTCGCCCCGTTCATAGAGATCACCGAGCGGTGTCCCGCGGAGGATATGAAGCAGATGGATCTTGACCCCGTCGACCTGAAGACGGGCCATTTCATCGGCGGTCTTCAGCATCGCGGCACGATCTTCTCCCGGCAGCCCGAGGATAACATGGACACAGACGCGCAGCCCTCTCTCCCGGGCCGCTTTGTAGGCATCGAGGAATTGCGCATAATCGTGGCCGCGCCTTAAATAATCGAGGGTCGGGTCGTGGCTCGATTGCAGGCCAAGCTCGAGCCAGAGGTAACACTGCTGGTGATAAGTGCCGAGCAGGTCGAGAACTTCGACCGGCAAACAGTCGGGGCGGGTCCCGATCGCCAGGCCGACGACATCGTCAACCGCCAGAGCCTCGTCATAAAGCCGGCGCAGGGTCGCTACCGGAGCATTGGTATTGGAAAAAGGCTGAAAATAGGCGAGGAACCGGCCGGCCTTGTACTTGCGAACCATGACCTCCTTGCCCTGTTCAATCTGTGCCGCTACCGGCAAAGCCCTTTCGATACCGACCGCTCCGGAGCCGCCCGGGTCACAAAAAAGGCATCCCGGGTTGGTCCGGGTTCCCGCCCTGTTCGGACAGCTCATCCCGGCATCGACCGAGATCTTGTGAATCCGCTCGCCGAAGAGCTGTTTCAGATGCTCGGAAAAAAGCTTGTAAGGTTTCCTGCTCATGGGAGTAATATGCCACCGGAGCTGAAAATCAGCAAATTTTCTGTTATGATGACCGTTGCAAAACAGTTATACCAGATGGAGGTTTGCCGTGTCGGACGAAGAACAGAAAGAACCTGAATCCCCGGAAACACCGGAAGAAGAGCCCGCCAGCCCATCCCGCTTTCCGGAGATGGACGAGCTGCAGGACGACATCGCCCGGCGGATCCGTGACAACCAGAAATTTCTCGATCATTTTCTCGACAACGATTATACCGATGAGGATGAGGACGATGATGATGACGAGGAGATTTTCGAGGAACTCTAGGCGGCAGTATTACGATTCGGAATAACCGATCTTATCGAGATAGCCGGCCCATTCGACCGGCGTCAGCTGCTTTTTCCGATTGTTGCAATCCTTGCAGGCGGCGACACAATTCCCTTTTGTCGTTTTGCCGCCGCGCGAGACCGGAACAACATGATCGAGAGTCAGGTCACGCGGCAATACCCGGACACCGCAATAATGGCACTCGCCGCGGGCAACCCGATTCTTCCACCACTGGCTCTGCCGCAGCTCACGGGCCTTGCGGCGTTCCCTTTTGATATGGTCTTCATCAACTTCAAACATTAATTTACCTGACCTTTCCCCCTGCATTCTATCGATTCCGGCCGCGAAGTACAACTCACTTACGAAGAGCAGACAGGCTTGCACAATTTGACGATTTATGCGATTTTTACCCGATTGTTAAGCGACCAACAGCTGTTTTTCCAGAAAGCGGAAAGTTATGCGTATATTGATTGTCGGTGCCGGCCAGGTCGGCTATTTCCTCAGCGAGCGGCTCTCCCTCGAAGGACACGAGGTAACGCTCATCGACCGCAGTGACGAAAATCTGCGCCGGGCCGAGGACCGTCTGAACGTTCTCGGTATTGCCGGAAACGGCGCCAGCGCCGAGACCCTCGAGCAGGCCGGAATCAGCGACACGGATATTTTCATTGCCGTCACCGATTTCGATGAAGTCAACATTCTCGCCTGCCTCCTGGCACGTGAATACGATGTCAAAACCCGGGTCGCCAGAGTCAAAAGCATCGAATATACCGGCGCGGGGGCGATCCTGTCGAAAGAGAAGCTCGGCATCGATCTGCTGATCAACCCGAACGACGCAGTTGCCGATGAAATCGTCAAAATCGCCTGCCGCACCGGCGCATTTGATGTTGCTGAATTCGTCGAAGGCCAGGTCCAGTTCCTCGGCTATCGGATCGAAGAAAACTCGCCGATCTGCAACCTGACCTTGCGCGAACTCGGCGAGATCCGCGGCATCTACCGCTTTGTCATCACCGCCATCACCCGCAACGGCAAAACCCTCATTCCGCGTGGCGACGACACGATCCAGGCCGGCGACTCGATTTTCATATTCGCGCACACCCAGGACCTGCCTTCGATACAGTACATGCTGCAGCAGGACACCAGTGCCAAGAAACAACAACGCCAGCGCGCCTTCATTCTCGGCGGCGGGCATATCGGATTACGGATCGCCAAGCAACTTGAAGAAGAGCGTTTCGAAGTGCGCCTTATTGAGCGCGACGAAGAACGATGCGAAATACTCTCGGCCAAACTGGCCAAGGGGATGGTCATTCACGCTGACGGCACCGACATCAGAACACTGGTCGAGGAGGGTATTGAAGTTGCCGATATCTTCATTGCCACCACCGACAGCGACGAGACCAATATCCTGAGTTCGCTGCTGGCCCGCCAGCATGGCGCCGAACGGACCCTGGCCCTGGTCAGCAGCCCGGAGATGCTCGGCCTCGCCCCGACTCTGGGTATCGACGCCTGTGTCTCTCCCCGTATTTCGGCGGCCAGCGCCATCCTGAAATACGTCCGGCGGGGAGAGATCATCTCGATTACGGCAATCGAGGGGAGCAATGCCGAAGCGATGGAAATCGAACTGAAAAAAGAGAGCAAGAACCTCGGCATCCCGTTGCATGATCTTGTTTTTCCCGAGAACGCCATTATCGGGGCGATCGTCCGCGGCGAAACCTACCAGATTCCGGATGGAGAAAGCACCCTCGAAGCGGGCGACCGGGTTGTTGTTTTTGCCCTGCCGGAAGCACTCGTCAAGGTCGAGAGGTTCTTTGAATAAATGAACATCCAGTTGACCCTGCGCATACTCGGCGCGCTGCTGCTCTTTTTGGCAGCGGCGCTGCTGTTCCCGATCCCTTTTTCGCTCTACTATGCGGACGGGGCAGCCCTCGCTTTCATCTGGTCATCGTCCATCTCATTTCTGGTCGGCCTGATCCTGTTCCGCCTCTGCCAGAGCGACCGGGAACTTTCGGTCAGGGAAGGCTTTGCCATCGTTACCTTCGGCTGGCTTTTCTATGCCATATTCGGCGCCCTGCCCTTTTTGCTCAGCGGCACCATCCCTGCACCGCTCGATGCGATGTTTGAAACGATGAGCGGTTTTACCACGACCGGCGCCTCGATTCTGACCCGGATCGAGGGCCTGCCGGAATCGATCCTGCTCTGGCGCTCATTGACCCAATGGCTTGGCGGCATGGGAATCATCGTTATGTCGCTGGCGATCCTGCCGATGCTCGGTGTCGGCGGCATGCAGCTGTTCAAGGCCGAGGTTCCGGGCCCAACGGCCGATCGCCTGAAGCCGCGCATACAGGACACCGCCAAACTGCTCTGGGGCGTTTACGTTCTGTTAACCGCGGCCGAAACCATCCTGTTGATGTTCGGTGGCATGAGCCTGCATGACGCACTCTGTCACTCTTTTGCGACTCTGGCGACCGGCGGCTTTTCATCCCGTAACGCTTCGGTCGGAGCCTATAATTCGGCATACATTGACTGGGTGGTCACCCTGTTCATGTTCTTGGCCGGGGTCAATTTCTCCCTGCATTATCATGCCCTGCGCGGCCGCTTGCGCCAACTGCACCGCAACGAGGAATTCCGTGTCTACCTCGGCATCACCCTGATAGCAATTGCGGCCCTGTTTATTTTTAATTTCAGTTCGGTGTACGACTCCTTCGCCGACAATCTCCGATACAGCGCCTTCCAGACGGTTTCGATCATGACGACGACCGGTTTTGCAACGGCCGATTATGAAGGATGGTCAGTCGCTGCTCAATACCTGCTGGTTCTTCTGATGTTCATCGGCGGTTGTGCCGGGTCGACCGGCGGCGGCATGAAGGTCGCCCGGATCCTGCTGCTGTTCAAACACGCCCATGTGCAGCTCTTCCGGCTGATCCATCCCCGGGCCGTGCGCTTGGTCAAACTCGGGAACATTCCGGTCGACCGTGAAGTGATGCAGGCAATCCTTGGGTTCTTTGCACTCTTTATGGGGATCTTTGTCGTCGCCTCACTCCTGATGGCCGCCAGCGGCATGGATCTGGTCTCGTCCGGGGCCGCGGTTATCGCAACCCTGAGCAATATCGGCCCGGGTCTCGGCTCGGTCGGCCCGGCCGACAACTACGCTCATATTGCCCCCTTCGGCAAAACGGTGCTGATGTTCTGCATGTTGCTTGGAAGGCTCGAATTATTTACGGTTCTCGTCCTCTTCTTTCCGACCATCTGGCGCAAGTAGCGCATTTATGACTCGTCTGCGGCGAAGACGCTGGTTCCTACTGCCGACGACATTACCGTCACTTTTCCTGGTCACTACGCTTCTCCTCCTGATCACCGGAGTGGATAAAACATGGGGAGCCATGGACAACCATTTCCTTTACTTTCCGACCCGAACGCTCAATTCGACCCCGGCCGCCGCCGGCCTTGAGTTTGAAGAAATCCGTTTTCCGGCAGTCGATGGCACCAGCCTGCATGGCTGGCTGGTGCCCGGCCAACCGGATTTCCCTCTGGTCCTTTTCTTCCATGGCAATGCCGGAAATATCGGTGACCGGGTTCACAACCTGCAACGACTGCATCAGGCCGGCTATCCGGTTTTTATTTTCGACTATCGGGGGTACGGCCATAGTGGCGGCAGCCCTTCCGAAACAGGCACCAGTGATGACGGACGTGGTGCCGTCGCCTGGCTTGAGCAGCGGGGATACCCTCCGGCAAAGACACTGTACTTCGGCCGTTCACTGGGGGCCGCAATTGCCCTGCAGATGGCTCTCGAATTTTCACCGGCCGGCCTGGTCATGGAAAGCCCTTTCACCTCGATCAGGGCAATGGGCAGGTGGCACTATCCGGTACTGAGCCGACTTTTCGGCTGGCTGCTCTCGGCAGAATATAACAACGAAGAAAACATCGGCTCCCTCACAGTTCCGCTGTTGTTGATCCACGGAACAGCCGACTCAATCGTGCCGCCGATCATGGGCAAGCGGCTATTTGAGCTTGCACCGGAACCGAAGCGTATTTATCTTGTCAAGGGTGCAGATCATAATGACAGCTTTTACCTGGGTGATGTAGAATACTGGCAGAACTGGCACTGGCTTACCAGCGCACACTGAACCTGAACCGGGCAGACAATTATTCACAAATGAAATTATGCTTAGCCAAATACTCGATTGTGGCGACCCTGGCCGCCTTTCTCATTGTTCCGGTCGAGGGACATGCCGAAAAATTCGACTTTTTTGTCGTCCCGACCCTCGATCAGCAACTCGACAGCTGGTACAAGGTGCCGTCGAACTTCGAACCGACAATTTATATTCCTGAACGGATATACCCCGACCAGCCCTTTGAACTGCGCCTGCTCTTCAGGGGGTACGCCCTTTCGGCTCTGGGGAATGTCAATATCAGCTATGATTTCCAGTTTTTCGCCCCGGACGGCAGTCCAACCCCGGACCGGGGAGAGGACTTTATCGCCTACAACGGCCCGATCCGGAATAAAAAATCGATTATTATCAACCAGCAGTACCCGGGCGTCATTTTTGACAAGAGCTATCCACCGGGAGACTACGAGGTTAAAATCATCGCTCGTGATCGTTATGCAGAGAAGACCGTTTCCCGCTCGGCAACAGTCGAGTTCAGTAAATTCGAAAAAATTGCCAATTTTGCTAACGAAGATTTCTACAAGTTCTGGATAAAGAACTATTTTCGCCAACCGGATAGCGGCAAAGCTGTCTTCGGGATCCTGCAATTCATCGACGACGACCCGCAGTGGATTAAAAACAACACCCGGCTGTTATCCTTCAGCCGCCATCTCATTAACGAGAACCGCTGGCTCTGGAACCACCTGGTCAACGATTACCACAACAAACCGGAACAGCGTAAACAGATCCTGGGATTGATGGCTCTTGCCGACAACCCACCATTCGATCTGCTTTCCCGGCTCACTCCGGACGACAAGGCCTATATCGACAAACTGCGTGCCAGGACCCTTGCTGACGCCGGGATGTCTGCTGCCGAGCGAACGCCGCAGCGGATCGATGCGCTGTGGGGACAATTCTACGCAACCGGCCATCTTGCCCCGTTTGAAAAAATTGTAAGATCATTGGAGTATTTCAAACTTGCAGAAGCACCGAACGAAGAAGAGATGACGCGAACACCGGAAGAGACCGTCTTCTGGGGTCTGGTCGAGCATCTGGTTGATGTTTCACTGCTGACCAAGTACACCGTATACCTGCTTGATCATTCCGACGTCTCACCGACCGCGAAAAGCCTTTTAAGGCTGGCCCTCAAAACAGCAGACAAACTGCTGAAGGAGAAAGAAAAGGCGCCGCCGGACAAAAAAAATCCCCTATCTCAATCGAGATAGGGGTCCCCTCCGAAATTTCAATACAGACAAAAGAAGAAGGTATCCCTCCGAGAGCTTTGACCAGAAAAAGGCTTTCGCCTCTGACCTTCACTTTGTGGCTCCTATTATAAGAATGATTTCTTACATTTTTCTTACATTTTCGAACTATTTTCATTTTCACACTAAAAAAAATGCATTTTTCTGGGTTTTTATAAACTTCGAAACAATCCCGGGAAGGATGCAGGCAGAAAATTTTGGTTCTTCGCAGAGGAGAGTGAAGGCAGCATTAGGCTCCTCCTGCAGCCGGCTCAAGACAGGCAAGAAGAGTCAGGAACCCGCCGTTCGATACCAGCGACCCTGACTGGCTGGATGGAAACACAGTCAAATGGGGACATGATCTTCAGGTCAGGGAAGTATCCCTGACTTGGGTCTGAAGACAGGAGACCGAAGAGAGTAAAACCGCGCGGTTGCGGTCGGGCTGCGGTTCAGTGACCGTGCTGGCAGGTGCGCCCTCAAGAGCAACGGGGGTAAGTCAAAGGCTTTGCTTTTAAAGTTTTGAGACATTTCCTGGTTTTCTCTGACAGCTCACAGCTTAAAACTTACAGCTGTCTTATATGTCAAACCGCCGGTCGATACCGGCGACCTCGTATTCTGCTTTCAGGGTACGATTGAAAAAGTATGACAGAGTTTGAGTA
>PKUH01000078.1 GCA_002869615.1 Desulfuromonas sp.
AAAAAAGCCCCCTGCAAGGGAGCGGTTTCTTTGGTTCGTTTCTTTATCGCTTAATAAAGAAATGAACCCGGCTGCCGGGCCGGGACCCGGCGGTTCTTCCTGCCTTCGGTGTTCTGTCTTAAGGTCAAGGGACACTTCCCTGAACTTCGGGTAGTGTCCCTATGCAACCTGTATCCCTCTGGACATCAGAAACCACGACCGCACGCCTTAATTGTTAAAAAATCTCGCAAAAGAAACGCTCACAAAAGTAAATTCCAGATTTTTGCACAAAAAAAGGCCGGTCAATCGACCGGCCTTTCTGAACTAACTAATTACTCCGCATCATCCGCATTTTCTTGCGCAGACGGCGTTGCGCCTCTTTTTCTTTACGCTTGCGCTTGACGCTCGGTTTCTCGTAAAACTTGCGCTGCTTCATTTCGCGGAAAAGTCCCTCTTGCTGCAGCTTACGCTTCAGCACGCGGATCGCCTTCTCGACATTGTTGTCGACAACATGTATTTCCATTGAAGAATCACCCCGCTTTCCGCTTGATATTTCCGGCCGGAACCATCGTTACCGCCGACAGGAGACCGGCATTCTATTGGAATTCGGTAAACGAAGCAAGAAAAAACTACAACTGACAAACGAAGAGTTTGGCCTCAATTCCGCCGTTGGCAAGCTGCGCAGCGACGCGGAAATCGAGTCCTGTTGCCGCGACCAGATGATCCGATGGGCAAAACAGTGCGCCCTGCCAGCCGGCAAAATGTTCCCTGAACGTCTGACCCATCCGGGCGTAGAGATCAAGTAGCCCCTTCTCATCACCGAGCCTGACACCGTATGGCGGGTTACAGACTACCAGTCCCGCTTTCGCTGATGGCATAAACTCTTCCAACGCCGCATGCTTGAAGCCGATAATCCCCTGTTGCTTAACCCGCGCAGCATTGTTCCTCGCCATCTTGATGACATCGCCGTCTCGATCACAACCGACAAGGGGAATATGGATTTCTTTCCGATCGCGGCCGGCTTTGTCAACGAGGTTTTGCCACAAGCCATCCCGGTAGCGGGGCCACCGCTGAAAAGCAAACGTTCGGCGCAGCCCTGGGGGGATATTGCCGGCCAGTAAAGCGCCTTCGATCAGAAAGGTGCCGGAACCGCACATCGGGTCGGCAAGAGGCCTTTGACCGTCCCATTTGAGCAGATGCAAAATGCCGGCGGCCAAGGTTTCCCGCAACGGCGCCTGCGACACCTCGGTTCGATACCCGCGCCGATGCAGAAGTTCACCGCTGCTGTCGACAGAGAGCAGGCAGTTATCATCTTCAAACCGGACAAGAACCGTCTGGGCATCACCGGCCGGTGGCGGAGTGGCGCGCCCTAATGATTTCCCGATAGCGGCAGAAACAGTATCGGCAATGCGATCGGTATGAATCAGTCGGGATCGTCGGCTGACCGCGTTAACGATAACCGGCGTATCGGTTTTGATGAATCGTCCCCAGGGGAGATGCTTGACCTTGCGGTGCAGCTGTGGGAAATCGGTTGCCCTGACCTTGCCGATCCGGACCAGAACCCGGCTCGCCGTTCGCAACCAGAGGTTGGCCAGGTAGAGTTCTTCCAACCCGCCGGAAAAAGAGACGCCGCCCCGGGTGATCGAAACAGCGCAGCCGAGCAGGTTCCTGATTTCCGCAGCACAGACCTCTTCGAGACCCGGTGCCGTCACGGCGAATATTTCAGCAAAATTAATTTTCATTGTTTAACCGTGAGATATGATAGCACAGCCAGGCAGTTGCGGATCGCTTTCATCAGACTTTTTCCCCCGCCTTTTCATGAAAAAGATTTGGAGATTGCCGCTTTTTCTGTATAATGCATCCGATTTTAATAGTCGCCAGGCGTGGAGGGTATCATGAAATTGCGTTATCTGTTGCTGCTCGTTCTCATCATTTTCATCACATCGACCGCTTATGCCCGCTGGATCAAGGACAAGGCGTATATCGAGACTGCAGACTACGGACAGGTTGAATTCAGCCACTACAATCATCTTGATGCTGTTGGCAGTGACTGCCCGACCTGCCACAACGATATCTTTCATATCGTGGCCAAAAAGAATCCATCCTATTCGATGGCGGAGATGGCAAAGGGTAAGTCTTGCGGCGCCTGCCATAACGGCAAACGAGCCTTTTCAACCGAAGGGGATTGCGCCACCTGCCATGCCGGCGATGTCGCGATGAGCGATCCGATCAGCGGCAAGACCATGTTCCCGCACCAGACACATCTCGATATGGATTTTACCTGCGACACCTGTCACCCCGACCTCTTCGCGGCCAAGCTCAATGGCAACCGCATGACGATGCGCGCCATGAACAATGGTGAATATTGCGGCGCCTGTCACGATGGCGATACCGCTTTTTCCGTCAAGTCCGACTGCACATCCTGCCATGCCGGCGATCTGAAATGGGCCAATGAGGATGCCGGCGAGACTTCGTTCCCGCACCAGGCACACCTCGACATGGACTTCACCTGCGACACCTGCCATCCCGACCTCTTCAAGCCTGTGCACAAGGGGAACAACATGACGATGGATGCTATGTACGAGGGCGAATACTGTGGTGCCTGTCACGATGGTGACACCGCCTTTTCGGTCGAAGAGGATTGTGAATCCTGTCACAACATGTGATATCGGCAAGAGATGCTTTTAAAGAAGTACCTTAGCGAACATCAGAAAATTTTCATTCGGGCGCTGCATGAAGAGTCGGAGAAGGAGCGGTTTGACGCTCTAACCTGTTATCTCATCAGCCATGAGGGCAACTACCTCGACCTGTCGATACCTTATGGTGCGAGCCCGGAAGAGAGCTATCCTTTCGACGCCGAGAAAAAACTCGAGATATTTTCCGATTCGATGGGGGTTGGCATCCGCCTGACCGGTCGGTTTGAAAAATATCTGCAAAATGGCGTTGTCCGAATTCTTCACAACAACGATTTACAACTGATTCACCGGCGGATAGAAGAAAGGCGCTCCGAAACCCTGAACCTCGGATACACAAAAGGGAAAGGGAAGCTCAGGACCTTCCGCAAACAATGGGAAAAGAACACCAAAATCCTGGAAAATCTTGAGGATTTTTCAAAACTGCCGCAATTCCCGAAAGTCAATGTCAATATCAGCATGACCGGAGTCGGCTTCAAGATCAAAACACCGATCGAGGTATCCGACCTCTGCCTGCTCTTTATCGATCTCGATGATGGCAAACCGCCGGTCTGTACGATGACCGAAGTTGTCTGGCGCAGTGAGGAGGAGAGTGATGGCCGCTGCATGGCCGGATTTCAGTTTCTCAATATCCTCGAAAATGACCGCAAGCGCATCAAAAGATTTGTCCGGACAGCATCGCAGGGGCAACAGAATAAAGCCTGAGCACCTTACCAGCATCCGACCAAATCCCTGAATACCAACACCCCCTTTGGCGGCTCCGTCGAAGGCATAACTTCACCTTTTCGCAGCCGTTCGAGAAAAATCTCCCGCGGCACTTCCGTTGCGCCGAGTCCGATCAGGTGCGGATTCGGCAATTGACAATCAATGAGCTCAAGGCCGTTGAGTTCTGCCATTTTTGCGAGGTGAGCAAGTGCCACTTTCGAACTGTCGGCAACCAGATGAAACATAGACTCGCCGAAAAAACATCGACCGAGCGCGATGCCGTAAAGTCCCCCTGCCAGTTTGTCCTCCTGCCAACACTCTATCGAATGGGCATATCCCATCTCATGCAGAAGCAGGAAGGCTTCGGTTAACCCGGTGGTGATCCAGGTCTCCTCGCCCCGCGACTGGCGTACCGAAGCACAGGCGTTGATCACCCCGGGAAAGTCGTGGTTCATCGTGACCTGAAAGGTTCCCCTGTTCAGGGTTTTGCGCAGAGATCTGGAGATCGACAGACGGCCCGGTTCGATGATGCAGCGCGGATCGGGGCACCACCAGAGTGGTGGCTGTCCCTGATTGAACCAGGGGAAAAGACCGGAGGAGTACGCGAGGAGCAGTCGTTCCGGAGACAAGTCACCGCCGATGGCGAGAAGTCCGTCTGGATCGGCGAGATGCGCTGGCGGGAAAACGAGCTCATCTGTCAGCTTGAAAACCGGCACCTTTGGTCAGGCAGGGATAAAATTGAAGGAAAGCTTCTTCCCGGCATACCCGATCTTGACAACGCCGCCGTTGCGAAGCTCTCCGAACAGAACCTCGGTGGCAATCACATCACTGATTTCGGTTTGCACAAGTCGGCCGAGCGGTCGGGCGCCAAAAACCGGATCGTACCCTTGCCGGGCAAGCATCTTCCTGGCGGCGGCAGAGATTTTCAACTGCACATTCTTTTCGGAAAGGGAGAGCCTGAGCTGGCCGATAAACTTGTCAACGACCTTGAGGATCACGTTCTCTGACAGGGCATGGAAAGGCACGATCGCATCAAGCCGGTTGCGGAATTCCGGAGAAAAGGTTTTCTCGACCGCCTGCTTCGATGATGCCGGCTGGTTGTCGCCAAACCCGATTCCGGCGGCACTCATTTCACGCGCCCCGACATTGCTGGTCATGATCAGGACCACGTTGCGGAAATCGGCATGACGACCATTGTTGTCGGTCAGGGTTCCGTGGTCCATGATCTGCAACAGGATATCGAACAGATCAGGGTGCGCCTTTTCAATCTCGTCAAGTAGAAGAACCGCGTAGGGATGTTTGACGACGGCGTCGGTCAAAAGACCACCCTGGTCAAAACCGACATATCCGGGAGGCGCGCCGATCAATCGCGCGACCGAGTGTTTCTCCATGTACTCACTCATATCAAAACGGATAAATTCAACTCCGAGCTGTAAAGCGAGCTGTTTGGCCGCTTCAGTCTTGCCGACCCCGGTCGGGCCGGTAAACAGGAATGAACCGGTCGGTTTCTCGGGTTCGCCGAGGCCGGCCCGGGCCCGGAGAATCGAACGACAGAGAATATCGATCGCGTCATCCTGACCGTAAACCTGGCGGCGCAAGGCTTCAGGGAGTTGCTGCAGACGCTTGCGATCAGAGCTCGAAACCGATTCGACCGGCACCCTGGCGATACGGGCAACCGTCGCTTCGATTTCCCTAACATCGATTTTGCGACGCCGGCGGTTCTGCAGCCGGGCCCAGGCACCCGCTTCATCGAGAACGTCGATCGCCTTGTCCGGAAGGTGCCGGTAGTTTATATGCCGTGCCGAAAGCGCTGCCGCCGCCCGCAGGGCCGCATCGGTATAGCGGACTTCGTGATGGTCCTGGTAATGACCTTTCAGCCCCTGAAGAATCGCAACCGTCTCCTCGACTGTCGGCTCGAGAACATCTATCTTCTGGAAACGGCGCGACAAGGCACGATCTTTTTCAAAAAGATTCTTGTACTCTTCAAAGGTCGTCGAGCCGACGCATCGGATCGAATCAGCGGCGAGAGCCGGTTTCAGAAGATTCGACGCATCAAGCGAGCCGCCGCTGGTTGCGCCGGCCCCGACCAGGGTGTGGATTTCGTCGATAAAAAGGATGGTGTCGCCCTTCTGTTCGAGGGCATTGAGTACACTTTTGATGCGCTCTTCGAAATCACCGCGAAACTTGGTGCCGGCCAGCAAAGCTCCCATATCAAGCGCATAAGCAGAAGTCTTCTGCAGCAGCGCCGGCACATCGCCATCGGCGATCCGCAGAGCCATGCCCTCAGCCAGCGCGGTTTTGCCGACCCCCGGTTCGCCGACAAATACCGGATTGTTCTTGCGCCGACGGCAGAGGACCTGGATCGCACGCTCCAACTCCGGCTCGCGGCCGATCAGCGGGTCAATTTTCCCGGAACGGGCCTTAGCCAAAAGATCCACGGCAAAAAGCGACAACGGATCGGCATCGTCCTGCCCCAGTTTGCTGCGCTCACTCTTTTTCGGCCGCGGGGTCGCCTGCCCGTCATCTTCCGGCGGGTTGTGAGGTGCCGCCGATATACCATGGGAAATATAATTCAGAACATCGAGCCTGGTCACACCAAACGATTCGAGGAGACGGGTCGCATAACATTTTTCTTCATCGAGCATTGCGGCGAGCAGATCACCGGTATTCGCCTCTTCTTTACCCGAGGATTGTGTATGCATGACCGTTCGCTGCAGTATCCGCTGCAAACTGACCGTTTGTTCGGGAACATCGATTGATGCCTCGGGCAAGGACTGTATATGCTCTTCGAAATAGGACTCGAGCGTCTGCTTCAACTGCTCAAGGTCGCCACCACAGTTTCTGATAATCTGCTGGCCGAAATCTTCAAAGAGAAGAGCGTACAGCAGATGTTCGGACGTCAGGAACTCATGATGCCGACGTTGTGCCTCCCTGACTGCGAGGGAAAAAGTCAATTGTACATCTTGGCTGAACATCTATGGATCAAACCTCCTCAAGGGTGCATTTGAGGGGATATCCCTCCTGCCGTGCCGTCTGATGGACGCGGTAGATTTTTGTTTCGGCAATATCATACGGATAGGTGCCACATAAACCGAACCCCTGTGTATGAATGTTCAACATGATCCGGTTCGCCTCGGATGGTGAAAAATGAAAAACAGTCTCAAGAACGCTGACAACAAAATCCATCGTTGTGTAATCATCGTTGTGCATCAGTATTCGATACAAGGGCGGCGAAGCCGTTGAGACCTTCTTTTCCGTTTTTGCCGAACCATGAATTTTATCCGAGCTCATCAAATGTCTCCTGTCGACTACATCTGTTAACATGTTACCACAGCTCAAAAAAGAGGCCAATAGATCGATTGACTCTCTCACCCCCGACAGCCACCGTTGCTGCGTGAGCTGATCTGAACGACAATTATCCTGTCTAATCAATAAGATAGGTAGGGATTTTGCATGTATATCCAGTGAATTCCTTAGCACATTGAGCACCCGGAACCATGAAAATCGGCCAAATCACATAATAAAGCGACATCACGGCCGGCGGGAATCGAAAAAAAGCGCAAAAAACGTCAGTCCAACCGTGCAAAAAGTAGTCGTATTGCCATTTTCAGGAGGTCATTATGGCTGGTCATCGTTCTGCCGGATACTGCAGCAGCTGCAATCGAGGCGTTACAATCGAACGACCACAGAAGGCGGGGCTGATGGGCAGGATGCGCTCGGCGATCAAAAGTACAACCGATGCTGCCGAGTGGGTCTGTACGAAATGCGGAGAGCCGGCAACACGCGGGTTTACGCCACCGCCCGAATTCATTCCACCGACCGATCCGGATTTGACTATCGCGGAAAACGATCCGGCAGATAACAGGGCCAGGCCACAGCCGGCTGCCGAACCTTCTCCACACGCGGAAACGCAGGAGGAACCGGCATCACCGCCGCAAGCCAGTACGGAACCGGCGACTGACCAGAAAGACCTGGAGGCAAACTGTCACCTCTGCAACAAGCCGGTTCCCTTTAAAAAAGAGGCGGCAAAACAGCAAATCAACTGCCCGGGATGCCAGCAACCGATTGTCTTGCCGAGTTCGGAAACAGACTCATCCCTGCTCACCACTCCACCAAAAATCACCAAGCTTGACGATGACCCGGCCCGGCCCGATGTTAGCAAGGCGATATGTACAGTCTGCAATTTCGAATTGACTTATCCAAAACGGCTCGCCGGCAAAAATGTCGAGTGCCCTTCATGTTCCGAAAAATTCATTCTCCCCTGATCCCGGAGGGCGACTGTCGGCAAAAGATGCCGTATAAACACAAACAATTGACAGCGCTGGGAAAATACGGATAATGGTAACGAAATCAGAGGCATAAAATGTATTCGTCGGGTTGTCATTTTGCAACAATCCGAATTCAGTTAATGTAGGCTTACTGATCCGGAGTTTTTCCATGGAATTTTTTCTCCAGCAAGACGGCGGGTTCGCCACCGTTATGTTTCTTATTGCCCTCCTGGTCGGGCTGCTCTACCTGGTCCTGCCGATTTTTGCCTGGCGTGTCTGGTACTGGACCCGGCAAAACAGCAAGCATTTACAGGACATCAGTAGCAAACTCGAGCTGTTAATCAGGGATATTGCACCGGATGCCCTCCCCCCGGCCGAAGTTGCAGAAGAGAAAACCGAAACATCCGAGTCCGAGTCGACGGATGAGTCCACCGGAGAAGAGAGTGAGTTCTCCATGGAAGATGAAGGTGACTTTTTCGCTGAAGAAGAATTTGCTGGAGACCTTTCCGACGACGACAGTATGGAATTTGCCATGGCTGGAGAATTCGACGATGTTTCGGAGGAATTATCTGCCTCGAAAATCTCTGATTACACCGATGACGCAGACCCGGATGACCTTGGTTCTGTTCCGTCGGAAGAATCGCCTGACGAAGAAAGCGAAAACGAAGGACAAGATGAACTCGTTATGGATTTTGATGACGAGGAGGATGACGCCGCTCCGGGTTTGACGACCGATGATCAGTCAGCCGATATTTTTGATGAAGTTTCATCTGCTGAGCCTGCCGACGAAGAGCATGAAGATGACTTTCTTTTCTCGAAGAAGCCGGTCGATCCTCCCGCCGAAATCCCGGTCGCTGACGATGAAAGTTCCGACTTCACCGTTGAGCATTTCGAAAGCAACGAGGAGAAATCATACGAATTCGAAGATGTCGATGATTCTTCCGACAATACGGACAGTACATCTGCCCCCAGTGAAGAGAGCTGGGGAGAACCTTCCACCGATGACATCTGGGGTGAAGAGGTCGCCGCAAGAAAACCAACCGCGCCGGAAGAACCTGCGGATGAGAGTGCCGATGAATTTTCATTCGGTCAGGATGACAGTGATGTCGGCGCAGCATTCGACGAGCCAACCGAAGAGAAGAAGGAGGAGGAAAACGTCGGTGATGTTGCCAGTTCTTTTATGGCCGATCTGGAAAACAAGCTGAATCTCGATGCATTCGAGGAAAAACCGGCTTCGCCACCTGAAGCGCCGACTGCGCCAGAACCGCCCCCCGCTCCGGAACCGGAACCGCAACAGCCGGCGGAATCGAATGCGACGCTCTTTGCCCGCTGTGAAGGTTGCGGCCACAAACTGGCCTACAAGCAAGCCCTCTCCGGAAAGCGCGTGCGTTGCCCGGCCTGCCGCACCGCGTTCTCCTTGCCGTGATCAATATATGCACGGAAGCAAACGGAAGCCGCATGGCTTCCGTTTTTTTATGACCAATCCGACTGCTTCAGATCGCAGGAAAATGATTCTTGCCGCTGCTAACCGGCGCTGATATCTTGCACGAAACCATTCTTCCGTAAATGGAGTCAATCTATGGGCCCTGACCTCTCACTGATACTCATCGCGATTGTTGCCGGCCTGATCATCGGGTGCCTGATCTGCTGGCTGCTCATGCGCGGTCGTCTGCAGCACGAACGTCAAGCCGGAAGGGACGAGCAGGCCGTGACAATAGCCACACTTGAAGCTCGCCTTGCCGAAGCCGAAAAACGGAGACTGCAGTTGGAGAATGAGACAACTGCGGCCCGGCAACGCATCGGCCAGCTGGGAGAGGAAAACGCGGCGTTCAAGTCGACCCTCGAAAGCGAGCGGCGCAACACCGAGGAAAAATTAAACCTGCTCAAAAAAATGGAAGGGGAGCTTCAGACGCGGTTCGAGAATCTTGCCAACCAGATTTTTGAGACCAAGACCCGGACCTTTGCCGAACAGAGCCGCTCCAACCTCGACGCCATTCTCAAGCCATTCAAGGAGAAAATCTCCGATTTCGAAAACAAGGTGACCGCGGCCTACACCAACGAGGGCAAGGAGCGCCACTCGCTGATCAAGGAGGTGCAGCGACTGCAGCAACTCAACCAACAGATCAGCCAGGACGCCGACAACCTGACCCGGGCCCTCAAGGGCGACACCAAGACCCAGGGCGCCTGGGGCGAGATTGTCCTCGAACGTATTCTCGAGGAATCGGGCCTGCGCAAGGGGATCGAATATAACGCCCAGGGCGGCTTCCGCGACGTCGACGGCAAACTGCTCAAGCCGGACGTCATCATTCACCTTCCGGAGAACAAAGAGATCGTCATCGACTCCAAGGTCTCGCTGGTCGCCTACGAACGCTACGTTCGAGCCGAGGACGAGGTGGAGCGGGAGAAGGCCCTCAAGGAACACCTTTTGTCGATCAACGCTCACCTCAAGGGGCTCGAATCGAAGAGATACGACGAACTGCCAGGCGTCAAGAGCCTCGACTTCGTCCTGATGTTCATCCCGATCGAGAGCGCCTTCATGCTGGCAATTGAGAAGGACAGTGAGATCTTCCGCAAAGCATTCGACCAGAGCATCATGATTGTCAGCCCCTCGACCCTGCTCGTCACCCTCCGGACCATCGAGAACATCTGGCGCTACGAACACCAGAACAAAAATGCCCTGGAGATCGCCGATCGGGCCGGCAAGCTGTACGAAAAGTTCGCTGGTTTTGTCGAGGACCTGGAAAAGATCGGCAGTCAGCTGGAGACCACCCGCAAGACCTACGATGCGGCGCACAACAAGCTGATCTCCGGGAGAGGCAACCTGGTCTCAAGGGCCCAGGGGCTGATCGAACTCGGAGTAAAAAGCCGGAAAAGTATTTCTTCGGAGGCGCTGCAGGACGCCGCCCTGGAATACCCTGAAGAAAATGAGGATTAACCGGATCAGTCCATCCGGATTACTTCTCGGAAAAAATCGAGATTGCGATTACCGCCCGGCCAGCATTTCATCAACAGCCCGTAGGTACGGGTGGCCCGCAGCTCAAGCGCCAGCATCGCATGTGCGAGTCGTGATTTCTCCGTACTCCGGCCATAATAACGGGTCAGGACATTTCTGATCCGGGAATAATTGCCGACCAGGGGGATGTCACTGCTTTTTCGACACCCGGCCAGAACCCCTTCGCCAGCCTTGTCGTGGCCAAGAACATGCAGATAGAGCGGTCCACAGTCAAGAAACTCGGACATCAGTCCGGCATCGAGATCGAGCAGGGCGTACATCATCAGCCGCTGGATACGGGTCCGGGTCAGCTGCTTCGACTTGCTCTCAACCATCAGCCCTTCGAGATTTCCGGCAACCTGAAGAGCCTGGTAGAAGCGTTTACCGATCCCGTCCGACTCGGCATACTGGTAGATCGCCCCCAACTGATCAATCCTCTGCAGCGCCTGCACCATCAAGCGGAACAGGATATCGTCGTCCGGGGTCAGGCCTCCGGCCAAACCCTCTTGCAGCAGCGGCAGAGCCGACTCCGGCACAAACGTCCCGACCGGTTCGCCGGCATTCAGCTTGTGGCGGATGCCGGTGGCGCTGGCGATCACGCCAACCGTATCAAGATCGTGATAGCCGGCACCGCTTCGCCGGATTGTATGCGGGGTTATTGTTGTATCATTTTTCTTGATTGCACGAAGATATTCAATGCCGAGGATATTATTCGGTTCGGTCAGTATCGGCGAGAGCGTGGCGTCGTTACTTAATTCTGCGACAATCTCGGCGCGGGCCGCCGGATAGGATTTCCCCTTGCGCAGTCTCTGCCGGGTCTCTTTTTCGATTTTCTCCCGATGACAATCAAGCAGGTCGGCACATTTCTGCAGCGGTTCGAGATCACCCGCCTCGCTCCCGAAACAGAGGGTGTCAACATCGATATGCACCAACGACCGCAGGGCACCGTCGGCAAATTGCGGGGCGGAGTTGCAGGCCCAGGGCAACGGCAGTTCAACCACCAGGTTAACTCCGGCCCGCAGGGCCATTTCGGCGCGACGCCATTTATCAAGCAGCGCCGGCTCCCCGCGCTGCAGAAAATGACCGCTCATGACCGCGACCGCGGCCTCGCTTGCAGTCACCTTAAGGCTCTTCTGGAGGTGATAAAGGTGGCCGTTATGAAACGGATTGTATTCAGTAATTAGCCCGACACTGCGCATACGTCTCATATCTCCACCGGGATTGAGCAATCAAGACTGACCTCATCTTGCGACACCCTGGTTCGCATGGCAACGGCCTCAACACCCTGCTCAATGGCCTGGCGAAGCAGTCGTCCGTATTCGGCGTCAATGTGATCAGCCGGGGCAAAGGCGTCAGCCTCCCCTCTTTGTACCAGAAAGAAAATAATCGCGCGCCAGCCCTGCTCCGCAGCAGAGATAAGTTCCCGTAAATGCTTCTGGCCGCGAACTGTTACAGCATCAGGGAAACAGGCCCGGCCGGAGCCGTCAAGCAAGGTCACGTTTTTTACCTCGAGCAAAGCCCGAAACTGGTCCGACTGGAGCATAAAATCAATCCGGCTCTTGCCGAACCTGAATTCGGGGTTCACCAGACACCCCTCGAATCCACGGACATTGCCGCAACGCAAGCCCTCCTCGACGACCCGGTTGGCCCGCTGGGTGTTGGTATCGACCCAGTAGCCGTTGACGCGAATCAGTTCGAGCGTATACGGCAGCTTTCGTGCCCGGTTCTCACTCACCGAGATCAGGACTTCATGGCCCGGCACCGCACATTGAAGCATGCTGCCGGTATTCGGCGTATGCGCCGTCACAACGGCTCCGTCGTCCAGTTCGACATCGGCCAGGAAACGCTTGTAGCGCTTCAGGAGGAAACCTTTATGCAATGGCGTCGGCAGCTTCACGATTACCCTTCCCGGTTCCCGGCGGTTCCAGTCTCATCCGCATTTTCTTCAGCCGATTTTTTTCAGCCGGGATCAGGGCAAGAGCTAATCCGAGCAGCGCTCCGAACAAGGCCCCTGACCAGGGACCTCCGGCCACAACTCAGCCGCTACCGGTACATTGCCTGATGTAACCAACAACGGCACCGGCGGCTCCGCCGACACAAATAAAAACCAGAATTTTTTTTATTTTCCCAGACATCATTCTCTTCCGGTGCAAGCACCTGGTGCAAAGACTTCATGGCAGAAAATCTTCATTGTTATGCACAACATCTTCGATTTGGGTTTAAAAAGTATTTTAAGTTATACTGACAATATATCACTTTTGCCCTCTGGGATTCATGCCAACTCTCGAACTTATTCGAAAAACATTTAAAAGTCACCGCCCCGAGATACTGGATATCGAGGCTCGGCGCGCTGCCGTCGCCATGATCCTGCGCGAACAGGCGGGGCAGGTCGAAATGCTGATGATCCGCCGGGCCGAACACGAGGGCGACCCATGGTCGGGCGACCTCGGTTTTCCCGGCGGCAAGGTCGATTTCGAAGATCCGTCGGACCGGGCCGCCGCCGAGCGCGAAACGTTCGAGGAGATCGACTTGCAGTTGGGTGCAGAAGCTTTCATCGGGCAGATCGACGACATCTCCGGAGCTTATGTACCGGTCAATGTCGCCTGTTTCGTTTATCTCCTGGACGAAACGGCAACATTCTCGCTCAACCACGAAATCGACAATTACTGGTGGATCCCCCTTTCCCGCTTTTTTGAACCGGAACGGCACCGATACGTCACCTTCACCTACCGCAACCGGCATCGCGCCCGGCCGGTCATCGACCTGGTTGAACCGGACTACCCTTTCCTCTGGGGCATCACCTACCGGATAATCGAACAGTTCTTTACTTTGATCGGTTACCCCCTGCCGGTTTCAGAAAATCCTGACGAATAGTCGCATTTCACCGACAAAACGATACAATAAAACAATGATCCAACGTTTTGGAGGTGCATTATGGCAGAGACAATCCTGATAACCGGCGCCAACCGCGGCATTGGCCTCGAACTGACCCGCATATTTGCTGATAACAACTGGAAGGTTCTTGCCAGCTGTCGCAAACCGGATGCAGCAGAGGAGCTATCGAACCTTGCCGATACCCGAAATAATATCGATATCTTTTCCCTGGATGTAAGCGACGACAATGCCATCACCCGACTTGCTCAGGGCCTCGAAAACGAACCGATCGATATCCTGTTTAACAACGCCGGCATCTTCGGGCCGAGAGACCAGGACTTCGGCGCGACCAATTCCGGAGAATGGCTCAGTGTTATGCGGACCAATGTTGTGGCGCCGATGAAGATGGCCGAAGCGTTTGTCGAGCAGGTCGCGGCCAGTCAACGCAGGATTATCGCCTCGATGGGGAGCATGATGGGGAGTGTTGCCGACAACAGTTCCGGCGGCTACTACCTCTACCGGAGTTCGAAGGCAGCTCTCGGCATGGTCGTCAAGTCGCTGTCGATCGACCTGGCGGATCGCGGCATTACCGCCGTGGTCTTCCACCCTGGCTGGGTGCGCACCGATATGGGCGGCCCGCAGGCAACGACCCTTCCGGCCGATAGTGCGGCCGGCTTTTACAACATTCTCGAAAAAATGACCATTGAACAGACCGGGCAATTCCTGACCTTTGAAGGAAAGGAACTTCCTTGGTAAAGGGAAAGCTGGTTATTGTGTTCTCTCGTTAATTTGACGAAGCTGACTCCGCACTTTTTCCGCCCAACGGCTCTTTGGAAAACGGGACAAGAAATCATCCCAGGCTTTTTGCGCCTCAGGCCGATTTTGTCCACTTAAAGCAAGAGCATAACCGTATAGGGCGGACTCTGAAGGTTTCAAATCTATCGCCTGATTAAAGCGACGTTCAGCATTTGAAAATTTGTCAATGTCTAAATACAAGTAACCAAGGTTAATATAATTCGAAAAATTTTCTGGATCCGTTTCGATTGCCTTCAAATACATTTCCTCAGCTTCTGTAAATTGTTTAGTTTTATAATAAGCCGTTGCGAGCAAAAAGTGATTTTCAGCTGAGTCACGATCATAATTTGATGCCAGCTCAAGAATTTCAATCGCTTTATTGTATTTTTTCTTTTTAATTGCCAAACGACCCGCCCGCAAATCAATACTGGCGTGGGAAAAAGCGAGTGCCGGATTCAATTTTGCTGCCTTGAGATAATAATTAACCGCTTCATCACGGTCCAGCAACTAAAGATAGAACGCGTAGTGAAACAACAGCATGAAATTATTGCCAGAAATCTGCATTGCCGCCTGAAACTCTGATTCAACAGCTCTGGCTAAAGACTCCGCAGCCAGATTTTTCAAATAAGAAACATCATATTGAGTTGGACGAATATATTTATACGTCCCCGAAGCCTTTATACCGGCTCTATCAAAAACATCATTCCTTAAATACACAAGATAATGGTCATCAAAATAGGCTAATCTATATTTTTCCGAACGATTCAAATAATCGGTAAGAAGCGCCTCTTTTTTTTGTATAAGCGCTGCCGAAACCTCTTTATCTTCAAGAAATTGATTGAATTCACCTAAAGTAGACCGGCTCCATTTCTCCAGGATATCAAGTTGTCCATCCAGGGCCCGACTGTCCAGCGAAACATTAGCCTTCGGGAGGAACCATAAAATATAGCCACCTTCGCCCCAACCATTTAAAAGATTTCCGGAATAATTAACCTCTTTAAGAAATGAAACTGCCTCTATCGGGTACTTGCTTTCGTTCAAACCAAATCCCCATTTTGCAATAGCATTTGCATGGAAAATTGATTTAAAGCCAAAAATTGAAAGTAATATTAAACCCGGCAAAAAAAGTGTGTATTCGATTTTTATCGGTAACCTTTTCAGCCCGGGCAGATAATATCGCTGAATATCGCGGGCATTGAGACCAAGAACAGTTGCATGAAGTAATGCGGAAAAGCCAACATAACGCATACTGTTTAAAGACAGCCAGGAGACAGCAAGAAACACCAGAAGATAATACAATCTGATCCGACGTAGATTTATTAAACATGATAATCCGGTAACAATCATTAGCAACCAATAGTTAAAGTGACTTCCCCATTGCAAAGGGAGATGTTCCTGTACCGAATAACTACGAAAAACCAAGTCAGACAAAAGTGTTCTTTCTAAAGTTGCAAGAATCGGCTTTACACCAAAGGGTGTAACAAACAAAGACAGAGAAAGGAGCACGAGAACGAAACAAAAAAACTTTATTTGAGGAGCATCATCCAGATTATTTCTTTTAAATGCATATTGGTTAAGAAACTGTTCAACAACAACAAAACCGACAAAAACCGGGGCCAGAAAGGCACCGCCATGCAGGTTGATCCATACTATAGTCATGAAAATAAGGGTTATAGAGATTGCCTGAAAGTGGTCTTTCAGTTTTGCACACAACCAGAACAGGATCGGGACGAAAAAAAAGAGAAGAAAAGATGGCCTTAATAAAAAGCGAAAGGCTGCAACAACTGCAGCAAAACCAACAATCAGGGCTGCGAGAAAAGGATTGACATTGTTCCGAATCAAATACTGACAAGCAATTGCGAAGCCGGCACCTATAAGTACGGCCTTAAAAATAACTAACCCATCTAATCCCGAAAAAGCATAAACAGAATAAAGGACAACACCAGACAACCAGGAAAGGTTGTACCAAGGCTCACCTTCAGTCAGAAATGAAAACGTATCGGTATAAGGTATCGCCCCATGTTCCAATATCCAGACACCCGACTTTAAATGCCACCAAAGATCATTGTTGTAGATCTGCTTTAACGACAAAATAAAAGTAAAAACGAACACTCCAACGACAGCTATGATATTAGCTACCTTTTTCTGATCGTAAGAACTCATCTATATTTTCCTTGGGGAATATGAAAATTATTCGGATTTATCAGATGGGAACATACCAACAGGAGGAACCACGCTTTCTTCACCATTCAGCGCAATCACCTTACCCGGCCCCTCTTTCTCGACTTCATCAATCCGGCTGATCGAGTGAAACGGAATCAGCATCTTCTTGATTCCGGAGAATTCACGGCGCAGGGCTTCTTCGGATGGGTCAACAACCAGGTTCGTCCGCTCGCCAAAAACGATCTCCTCGATTTCGACGAAGCCGTACATCTCGCCCTGGTTGATCTTGCGCGCATAAAGTTCGTAGCCTTTGCCCTGACTGGTAAAAATGATTCTGAAGATTGATTTTTTTGCCATGAGATTCTTCCCGTTTGATGGTTTCCAGAGTAACGAACAAGAGCATTTATCTCAAGAAATAATAAGCCATCGAAGCCGGGCACGACCTGCCCGATTATTTGCGGACTCAGGTATCGGCTTTATTTTTCCTGAACCTTGCCGATCTCAAGCGGTGCGGAATATAGTGCCGCAGAATCAGCAAGAGCAATACGACAGCGCTCAATGCCGATAACAGCGATGGTTGATGCTCGTCGACAAGCTGGATCGAGCCGAGAATATCCCACCCGGCAAACGCGTAGAGACGGTTCGTTGCCCAGCCGAACAGCAACGAGCAAAAAGCGATTGCCGCCAAATAAACAACAGTCGCCTTGCGCCCCCAGAATCGACCGACGATGGCAATAGTTGCTGCATTTGTGGCCGGACCTGCGAGCAGGAAAACCAAAGCGGCACCGGGGGAAAGTCCCTTAAGGATAAGAGCTGCCGCCACCGGAGTCGAGGCACTGGCGCAGATATAAATGGGAATGCCGACGACCAGCATCACCAGAAGCGAAAGGAATTCGTTGCCGGAGAAAATGGCGAAAAAGTTCTCCGGGAGCAGGTAGCTGAGCAACCCGGCGATGACGATTCCAAACAACAGCCAGCCGCCAATGTCCTTGAGCAGTTCACCGAAGGCATATGACAGGCCGCCACCAAGACGTCCGAAAAAGCCTTGCGGCCTGGACAGCTCGACGTCGGGGCAGCCACAACCGGGATCATTCACGACAGCGGTTTCGTTCGTCTCATCCGGGAGACGGTTGATTGCCAAGCCGACGGAAGTTGCGGTGAGGAACGCCGCAACCGGGCGCAACAGGGTCATTACCGGGTCGAGCAGCGCGTAAGTGATGGCAATCGAATCAACGCCGGACTCGGGAGTCGATACAAGAAAAGCGGCCGAGCCCCCCTTGCTGGCTCCCTGCTTACGCAGTTCAACTGCCGCCGGGATAACTCCGCAGGAGCAGAGCGGCAACGGAATGCCAAGCAAAGAGGCCTTGAGCACCGAACCGAACGAATTCCGGCCAATATGCCGGGCGATAAAATTGTCGAGCAGGAATCCCCTGAGCAAACCGGCCGCAACAAAACCGAACAACACGTAAGGAGCAGCCTCCTGCAGTAAACGCCAACAGGTCAGAACTATTTCAAAGATGTGATGCATCTATCCTCATCGACCAGGGTGCCAGTTCTCATCAACTTTTAACAAACGCCTTATCATTATCTTACATCGGGACCGCTATATAATGCACAATAATAGTCTAATGAAAGGTAAGTATCATGAGTACAACAACCTGCATGGAAAAAAATCATTGTCCTTTCTGGGACAGCCTGACGCTCAGTTGCCAGGTTTCTTTTTCCCGTGAAGTGCTCAGCGCACGTCGGCGCTTGCACTACTGCATGACTGACGATCACGATAACTGCCCGCTCTACCTCGCGGAAGCCCTGCGTCGGAGCAGACAGAGATCGACCATGCATGAACTCACATACGCAACGAGGTAAGAAAATGGAAATCTGGTACGACGAAAATTCGCGTTCATTACAAAATACGGGCGTTAGCTACCTTCCGGAAGTTTGCGCGGCCATTATCCAGTTACAGCGACAGAGAAAACAACTGGCGGAAGTTGACAAACTGATAAACCGTTGCGTGGTTATTCAGCAGAAAATCAACAAGAACCACAGAAGGGCTCTGGTCGGTTTGTGATTCCTCCGTACATTCCGATATCGGACAATCCGCTCTCCACCTGCGCCGATTCGACCCGGGGCATTTTCTTTTTACACCGTCCAAAGTCATGAAAACAGATTGACTCCCCCAATCATTTGCGGTAAAAATTGCACCGGCTGTGACACGCCACCCTAGCTCAGCTGGTAGAGCAGCTCACTCGTAATGAGCAGGTCGTCGGTTCAAATCCGATGGGTGGCTCCATCTGAAAAGGGACCAGGTTAATCTGGTCCCTTTTTTCTGTTGAAATTCCGAAAACTTACCGATCTGTGCATATTTCCTGCGAAGAGGAGATTGCCCTTTCAGCCTAATTGAGAATTCCGTCGAGATACTCGACCAGGTCGACCCGGATCGGCATAAAATAGACGTTGCCGTCACTCTCGTCAATGAAGTCGAGCGCCCGGCGGGCAAAATCACGATTCCATTTCATTGTCGGCTCA
>PKUH01000079.1 GCA_002869615.1 Desulfuromonas sp.
CATGATCTTCAGGTCAGGGAAGTATCCCTGACTTGGGTCTGAAGACAGGAGACCGAAGAGAGTAAAACCGCGCGGTCGCGGCCGCGCACTCCGCCATACTCTTTTATTGAGCCATAAAAGAGTATGCAGAAAACGGCTCCCTCGCCGGGGGCTTTTTCGTGCGGGTTGAATTGTTTCTGTTCAACTGTGCTGCCGGGGAGTTTGCCTTGAGGCAAACGCAGTTCGTCGCTGTGGCGGTTGCGGTCGGGCTGCGGTTCGGTGATCGCGCTGCCGGAAGCGACCTCAAGAGCAACGGGGGTAAGTCAAAGGCTTTGGATTTGACTGTTCCCACTGCTCTGCCGGGGCCCCATGTAAGACCGCCGAGCGAGTAGATTTCAATCCGGCGCTCAGGTAACGCCAGTGACTGACGGATTGAAATCTGCGCAGTGAGGGAACCTGATCATCAGGCGGGTGAGCTGGGGTGTCTTTCTTTTGCTTACTTTTCTTGGACAAGCAAGAAAAGTAAGGAGCAAGCCGGGCGATACCGGCGACCTCGTATTCTGCTTTCAGGGTACGATTGAAAAAGTATGACAGAGTTTGAGTACGCGCCACTTAATTCCCGGTAAAGTGTGGTGAACCAACATTTAAGGTAAAATAAAATCTGATCGATCATCTACCGACCAAGGAGTACAAGATATGCCCAAAGTTCTGGTTTCAATTCTGACAATTCTGACACTGACCGGCTGCATGGCCGATAAAGACTGGCGCACCGCAAGCCGTGAACCGGCCGGGATTGCTCCCGACCCGGCAGAAACCAGCGAAGCAGTCCTGCATGTTTACGGCGCAGACACCTGGGGATGGCGCGGGTGGTTTGCTATCCACACCTGGATCGCTGCGAAAAAAAGTAATCAGGATTACTATACGGTTTACGAAGTGATCGGCTGGCGCCAGCATGGCGGAATGCCGGTTCTGCGGATTGCCAGGGATCATCCGGATCGTTACTGGTTCGGTGAAAGACCGGTTCTGCTCAAGGAGCATCAGGGCGCTGGCGTCGATGCCATGATCGATGCGGTTGCCGCCGCGGCAGGTACATACCCCTGGAAAAACGAATACCGGGCTTTTCCCGGCCCCAACAGCAACACCTTTACCGCCTGGATCGCCCGGGAAGTTCCTGAAATCGGACTTGAACTCCCCTTTTCAGCAATCGGTAGCGGCTATCTAAACTGACCGGAGCCAAAAGGACCGGCCCTGATTGCAGCCGACTTGGTAATGCACGATCATTTTCCGGACCGTTAGTCGATCAGTCCGGACTCCTTGTAATAGCGGACGGCACCACGGTGTAGCGGCGCTGACAAGCCCTGTAGCATGCTTTGCCTGGTCAGCACCGAATAGGCCGGGTGCATTTTCTTGAATTCAGCAAGATGCTCGAAAACCTCTTTCACGATTGCATAGACCACCTCTTCATCGACAGAAGCCGATGTACAGAAAGTCGCCTTGACGCCAAAACCGGGAACATTATCTCTGTTTTTTACCCCGGGATAAAAAGCAACTGGAATTTCCGATGGCACGTAGTAGGGATATTTATCGATCAAACGATCGACAACAGCCTGATCAATCGGCACAAACCGGGTTTTTCGCTTGCCTGAAGTCGCTTCACGGAAAGAGTCGTTCGGATGTCCAACGGTATAGAAATAGGCATCAATCTGTCCGGCCTGCAGCATCTTGGCCGCTTCGGTTGCCCGCAAGTCTTCTGCTTTCAGGTCTGTCCTGTAATCGATCCCGGCCATTTCGAGAACATCGAGAGCATTGCCCTGTTGACCTGAACCCGGGTTGCCGATCAGTACGGTTTTCCCCCGCAGGTCATCAAGCCGGTTGATGCCGGCATCAACTGCAGCCAACAGAGTCACCGACTCGGGGTGAATCGAGAATATCGAGCGGAGGTTTGGCTGTGGCTTTCCCGCCCATTCGGCGGTTCCATTATACGCCTGGTATTGCCGATCCGATTGAACAATCCCGAATTCAAGATCACCGACCATTATCGCGTTGACATTAAAAACCGAGCCGCCGGTCGACTCAACCGATACCCGCAGGTTGTATTGTTGACTCTTAGCATTCACCATCTTGCTGATGGCGATCCCGGTCGGATAATAAACCCCGGCAACCGCTCCGGTACCGATTGTCACGTATTGTGTTCGGGCCGAAACCGGAACAGTCGTGAGGATGAACACGGCAAAGAAGAGCACCATGATCAGCTTGAGAGGTTGTTTCATTACATGCTCAGATCATTAGCGTTCATTTTTTCAGGGGCGGAATGATAACCACCGTACGATGGGTTTTGTGTAATATCTTTTCGGCAACGCTGCCGAGAAATGCGTAATGAAGTTTCCCCTTGCTGTGGCTGCCAAGGACGATCATATCCGCACTGATGCGATCAGCAACCTCGAGTATCTTTGATACCGGCTCGCCATGGCAGGCCTCGACTTTCGGGGGCCGGCTCATCTCCTCTTCGATAAGCTCTGCCTCCAGGGCGGTGACCTGACGCAACTGGGCGTGGGTCTTTTCCACCATCTCGGCTTCATTTTTCTTGTTGAATTCGGCCAGCTTATCAGCCCCCATGCTCAGGGCGACCATGTTGAGCACAGCCGGATCGACGGTCGGCATGACATGCAGAACGTGAACCTGGGCCTGAAACTTGGCCCCGAGTTCAAGGGCATAGCGAATAACATCGGACGAATCCTCACTCAGATCCTTGGCAACCAGAATGTTCTTGATCGAAACGGTCATACGGACCTCCTTTGACCAACCATAAATGGAATCATACCGCTACCGACATGGCTTCTGTCTTTTTCCTCCGCTTTAGCTGAAGAATCCAGATCAAGGCATACAGCCCGATAACAGGGAGATAAAGCCACTCCATGTAGGGCCGTTTATTCGGCATTTGAATATTGATAATTTCCTGATCGAAGTCGATTCCCATCTTTTCAGCTTCACTGCCGAACAGGACGTTGTCGATCAGAACTTTTTCATCATCAATACGAACTTCGAAACCGATTTCGGCAAGACGCTCCGCAGCAGTCTCACCATTCTGAATAGTGAGCATCATGACCTTGGTGAATTCCTTGCCGGTCATCATGTTTTCACCCTTAAGCTCCATGCGCAGAGCCGTGCCGGGGTCCATCTCCTCGACGAATTCGGTGATTTGACTCGGCGGATGCTCACTCAGTGGCGGATAGATCCGGTCCCAGACCAGCCCCGGACGAAACAGCACCAGAGCGATCAGAAGCATGGCCACGGTCTCCCATATCCGGTTTTTGATAATGAAAAAACCTTGCGTCCCTGAAGCGAATGCGAGCATAGCCAGCACGGCGCCGAGGATGACGATGAGAACATGAAACCAATGATCAAGGCCAATCAACAGAAGCTGGTTATTGAAGATGAACATGAACGGCAGAATCGCGGTCCGCATATCATAGGTAAAACCCTGGATACCAGTCTTGATCGGATCACCACCGGAGATCCCGGCTGCAGCGAACGCGGCCAGACCGACCGGCGGGGTATCATCGGCAAGGATACCGAAGTAAAAAACAAATAGATGCACGGCGATCAGCGGCACGATGAGACCGTTCTGCGCTCCGAGGTTAACAATGACCGGTGCCATCAGCGTTGAAACGACAATGTAATTGGCCGTGGTCGGAAGCCCCATGCCGAGGATCAGGCTGATCAGGGCGGTGAAAAGCAGAATCAGCATCAGGTTGCCGCCGGAGATAAACTCGACGAACTCGGTCATGACCAGGCCGATTCCGGTCAGGGTCACAGTCCCGACGACGATCCCGGCGGCAGCCGTGGCGACGCCGATACCGATCATGTTGCGCGCCCCGGAAACCATGCCGTTCAGCAGATCATCAAAACCTTTCCTGAACGTGAAAAGTTCGTTGTCGCCCTGAATTTTGCGGAAAAATTTCTTCAGCGGCCATTGGGTCAGGACAATAACAATCATCAGTATCGTCGCCCAGTATGCGGAAAGCCCCGGAGAAAAGCGTTCGACCGTCAGGCACCACATAAGAACGACAACCGGCAACAGGAAATAGAGTCCCGACTGAACCGTCGGGCCGAAATCGGGAAGTTCCTTGATCTCGAAATCGCGCTCCAACTCCGGAACCCGGCAGGCGATCCAGACCAGAAGGAGATAGGCTAAAAACAGGAGGATTGCAGCGATATAGATCGTCGCTCCACCAGCCACTCCCTTGATCCAGCCGAGACCGTAGTAAGTCACGCCGCCGATGATGATCAGGGTCAGGATGGTTATGACGAAAGAAATCAGTTTTTGCCGAAAAGGTGTAATAACCGGCCGTTCAAGACCCTTCAACCCCATCTTGCAAGCTTCGAGATGAACGATATAAACCAGGGCGATATAGGAAATGATAGCGGGGAGGAAAGCGTGCTTGATGACATCAATATAACTGATTCCGACGTATTCGACCATCAGGAAAGCGGCCGCCCCCATGACCGGCGGCATCAGCTGGCCATTGGTCGAACAGGCCACCTCAACAGCACCGGCCTTCTCCGGCGAGAACCCGACTTTTTTCATAAGCGGAATCGTAAAGGTCCCGGTGGTGACGACGTTGGCGATCGACGAACCCGAAACCAGACCGGTCAGGCCGGACGATACAACCGCGGCCTTGGCCGGACCGCCACGCATGTGGCCAAGAGCTGCAAAAGCCGAGCGGATGAAATAGTTCCCCGCCCCGGCCGCCTCAAGCAGTGCCCCGAACAGTACTAACATGAAAACCATGCTGGTCGAAACGCCGAGCGCAACCCCGAAGACCCCTTCGGTGCCGAGCCAGTAGTGCGACATCCCTTTCGAAAGGCTGGCCCCCTTATGAGCGATGATGTCCGGCATATATTGCCCGCCGAAGGTATAGATGATAAAGATCGTGGCAACGATCATCAGCGGCGGACCGAGCGCCCGGCGGGTCGCTTCGAGCAGAAAGATCAAACCGGCAACGGCGACAACCAGATCGGTTGTGGTCGGCATGCCGGGCCGCCCGGAGAGTGCCTCGTAGAAAATATAGAGATAGGCGGCGCAGAAAGCTCCGAGCAACCCGAGGATCCAGTCCTGAACCGGGATGTAACTGGTCGGGGATCGCTTGAACGTTGGGAAAGCAGTAAACGACAAAAAGATAGCAAAGGCCAGATGAATGGCACGGGCCTCGGTCGAGTTGAGGACGAAAAAGTCCAAGATAAACGGTAGCGGCGAAGCAATCCAGAGTTGGAAGAGAGTCCAGACGAGGGGAACGAAAAAGAGGATTTTCTTCGGAACCGCCCCGGTCGGATTACGCGCTCCGGATTACGATTCGACGATCGCCTCAGGGTTCAGTTCAACCTTGGTGTCCTTATTATTGTCTATGCCCATAACAAAGGTCCCCTTGCACAAAAGATCATTTTAAATAACCGCGCCCCGAAACGCCATGTTGTCCATTTATGCCATCAACGTGGAGAAATCGGACAAAAAAAATGCACCACCGCTTGAGCGGCGGTGCATTTTCATCACGAAGGATACAATTACTTCAGCAGACCGACTTCCTTGTAGTACTTTTTCGCCCCGTCATGCAGAGGTGCCGAGAGACCGTCTTTGATCATCTCCTCTTTTTTCAGGACACCAAAAGCCGGATGCAGCTTCTTGAAATCATCGAAGTTGTCAAAGACCGCCTTGACAACATTGTAGATGACGTCGTTGGGGACCTTGGCGGACGATACGAAAGTAGCGCCGACACCGAAAGTCTGGGTGTCATTGGGGTTGCCGCGATACATGCCGCCAGGAATCGTCGCCTTGCGATAATAAGGCTTTTCCTTGATCAGTTTATCAATGGCCGAGCCGACAACGTTAACCAGGACCGAATCACAGGAAGTAGTGGCTTCCTTGATCGAACCGTTCGGATGACCAACAACATAGACCATGGCGTCGATCTTGTTGTCACACAGGGCTCCGGACTGCTCGGCTGCCTTGAGCTCCGAGGCCAGCTTCAAATCATCAATCTTCATCCCCTTGGCATCCATTACGACTTCCATAGTGCCACGCTGACCGGACCCCGGGTTGCCGATATTGACCCGCTTGCCCTTGATGTCACTGAATTCCTTGATCCCTGAATCGGCTCGCGCAACCATGGTGAACGGTTCGGGATGGACTGAGAATACAGCGCGCAAATCCTTGTTCGGGCCCTGCTCCTCAAATTTGCTGGTGCCGTTATAGGCGTGATATTGCCAATCGGACTGGGCAACGCCCATATCGAGTTCACCGTTAGCGATAGCATTGAGGTTGTAAATGGAACCACCTGTACTTTCGACCGAACACCGGATGCCATGCTCCTTCCGGGTTTTGTTGACCAGACGGCAGATCGCGCCGCCGGTCGGATAATAAACGCCGGTGACACCACCGGTACCGATCGTGACAAACTGGTTATCAGCAGCAACCGTTGTCATCGGTGTAAACGGTACCGCAAGAGCAACCGCAATCAACAATCCCAAAAACTTCTTCATGTCATGCCTCCTCATCTGGATAATAATTCTGTTTGGTTTGAACACCTGAAAATGAATTTTAATTATAACAGCCGAATCCGCAGTTGCAAGAAGTTGTTTGACTTAAATAAACTTCTGCAAAGTACAATCAAATCAAGAGGATAGTCCGGTCATCAACATCGTCTCAAAGGTCCGGGCTGAATGAATTAATCCGCCGGATAAAAGCGTTGAGAAGGCCAAAATTTCGCCGATTGAACTCGAATGCAAGACGGGGCAACGACATCAGATCGGGCTGATCCTGTTCCTTTTCGAACGGACCGGTCAGCTCGAAACGGCTCACCGGAGCGAGGATCTCACTGAATTCATTATGCAGAGTCTCGATTTGTTCCGAATCGAGGGGAGAATTCAGGCGGATAACAAAGGTATCACCGACGAAACGGCTGGAGTGATAAACCCTGTAGAAATCGTCGATTACCCGGACCGCTTCGGCAGCATCCCGGGTAATGGTAAAAAGGCCGAAATCCTCACCCGAAATCAGGCCACGCTTTAACAGGCTGTCCCTGATAAAGTCGAACCAGACCTCCCAGTAATCACCATCGTCATCATCGATCAGAACGAGCGGGATCGGTTGACTTTTCCCGGTCTGCATGAGGGTCAGCGCTTCCATCGCTTCATCGAGGGTCCCGAACCCGCCGGGGAAAAGGGCAACGGCGGCGGCCTCCTTGAGAAACGCCACCTTGCGGTTGAAAAAATATTGATACATCAGAACCTTGTCGTTCTCCGACATCACAGGGTTGGTATCCTGTTCAAAAGGCAGACGGATATTTATGGCAAAGGAGTTGTCGGCGCCGGCACCTTCGTTGCCGGCCTGCATGATACCGCCGCCGCCGCCGGTAATGACCATGTATCCCCGTTCGGCCAGCATTTGCGAAAAGCTGACGCACTTGTGATAGATCGGCTCATCCAGCCCGGTCCGGGCCGAACCGAAAATCGTGACCTTCCGCTTGTGCCGGTACGGTCCGAAAATTTTACTGGTATAACGCATCTCCTTCATCGTCGTCCTCATCTGTTTGAGGTCGGCCAGATAATCGATGTCATGCCCCGCCTTCAGGGCGCTGAGAATCATTTCGCGAATCATTCGCGGATGATTAACGCCAACCAGATCCATCAACTCAGTAATGCGATCTTCAATTTCCGGACTGTTTTTCTTGAAATTAAGTTCCATTAAAGACTCCTTGCCGGCAATTATCTAAATTAAAAAACATATCGAATTATAACACGGGCAGAAGTCTGCCCGGTTGAAACATTATCGACGCCCCAGGTATGACGACAGCAATTCGCCACGGATGAGCAACCCGCGCATGCTGGCGCCGGTATAGCGCTCGACAAAAAGCGCGTATTCGCCGCGGATTTCATTTTCAAGAGCATAGAACTTCTCTTTGTTAGACGGGGCGAAAAGCTCTTCAATCTGTTCACAGATAAAAGAGACGCAATTGTATGGCCGGGCTTCGGGCGGGAACAGGCAACCGAGGTCACCAATATACGGGCAGTCTGCGGAAAAGTCGGGATCGGGTATCGGGAAATTGAGGATTTTACAGATCAGGAGATTGGTCAGGTTGGGGTGAAACTTGCCATGACCGCAACAGGATCCGTTACAGTCACAACAGAGATCGGCTCCGCCAACATCGAGAAAAAGCTGATGCAGTTCTCTCTGGAGTGTCGCAAGCCGGGCGCCATGTGTCGAAACCCAGTCCTTCTCTTCCGGATGCAGGTGTCGCCATTCATAGTTGACCCGATCGACGATGTCGTGCCAGAGCTTTTGATCCTGTTTCGGAGCCATAATGTCTATAAAGTGGCTGAAGAAGGCCGTAAGCCGGGTTCTGTTCCCTGGCACGGTTACCCGGACCAGGACGATGATCATTCATCTAGGATTGCCGTTGCCGACAACCTCGAGCAGCCAACCCGGAAGCCTCGGACGGGCCGTCCTCAAACGCTTCCCTATTCGGCCTTGCTCCGGATGGGGTTTACCGAGCATCCGGTGTCGCCACCGGACCTGGTGAGCTCTTACCTCACCCTTTCACCCTTACTCCACCTTCGCACCGCAAGCGGTGCTCCGGCGAAGCGGTCTACTCTCTGTGGCACTTTCCCTGGGGTCGCCCCCGGTCCCCGTTAAGGACCATCCTGCCCTGTGGAGCCCGGACTTTCCTCCCGCCCGCCGAAGGGCGGACCGGCGATCATCTGGCCTTCTTCAACCACAGATCAAACTGGATATGCCGATCTATACCGAAGGATCGAGATAGAGCATCCGGTTACAGTGCGGACAATCTATAATTTCGGTCGCAGTGAACAGACTGTTGAACAGCTGTGGCGGCAGATGCATATGACAGCCGAGGCAGGTGCCTTCGCGAGCCTCCACGATCGCAACACCGGCCCGCCGATCAAGCAACATCTCATATCGCCTGCGCAGTGACGATGGCAGTTTTTCGAGAAATCCATCCCGCTTGTCATCACCGGCTCCGAGGAACTGGTCATACTCTGCAATCGCTTCGGCGATCTCCGACTGACGACCCTCGACGCTGCTCTGCAAGGTTGAAAGTTCACCCATCTTTTCATCACGATCGTCTGCCAGCGCCGAGATCTGCTCTTCGATCCTGTCGATTCTATCCTGGATATCCTTATTCATCTTTTTGGCTGAATCGACCTCTTTCAGAAGAGCGACATACTCTTTCTGGGTTTTGATGGTCGGCAGGCGTTCCTCGGCCCGCTTGATATTCGCCTCTTCGACCAGAAGGTCCTGCGCCAGATCCTTGCGCTGGGCCTCAAGCCCCTCAATGTCGCCATTGAGGCTGTCAACCATTTCCTGGATCTTGTCGAGATCAGCAGTTATGGTCGACTGCTCTGCGACAAGGGACCCCTTCCCTTTCCGTTTTTCGATAAGTTCCAGATCAAGTTCCTGCAAATCCCGTAACAGTTCCAACTTTTCTTGCACGTTTTTACCTCCTGAAGCATTTCTGCTGATTTAGTCTTTTTAAACGATGGCGAACGGATCCCGCGCTCCCTGAAGAGGCAGAATATCGATTTCGAATCCCTTTTCCCTGGTTAATTTACGCAACAATTCGGTCAGCTCTTCAACCATTATTATTTCGGTAGCAAAATGTCCGGCATCGACCAGGGCAACGCCGAGGGCTTCGGCGATTAAAGCGTCGTGGTACTTGACATCACCGGTCACCAGAACATCGGCACCCTGGCGCGCCGCTGCCGCCAGCAGTGATGCGCCGCTGCCACCGCAGACAGCAATCTTCTCAACCAGCCGTCCGGCATCGCCAACGACCCGGACGTGATCAGCGCCGAGCGCCTGCTTCACCCCATCGGCAAAGCGCCCGAGGGTCGCAGGTTTCTCGAGTCGACCAATGCGGCCGAGCCCGACATCCGGTCGACCGTTGACGAGCGGAATAATATCGTAGGCGACCTCCTCGTAGGGATGAGCCTTCGTCATTTTCGCAACAACCCGCCCCAGTTTATCTTTCGGCACAACCGTTTCGAGCCGGAGCTCCGGGACCTCTTCACTCTTCCCCCGATCGCCAATATACGGATCGGTTCCGTCACCCGGCCGGAACGTACCAACACCTTCGGTCCGGAAGGAACATTGATCGTAGTTTCCGATCTGGCCACCACCGGCACTGAAAATCGCCGAAGCAACCGCCTCCCGATGATCTACGGGAACATAAACAACCAGCTTGCAGAGAAGGCCCTCGGGCGATTCCAGGGGAACCGTCGTCTCGACGCCGAGCCGCCCGGCCAGCCAGTCGTTGAGCCCGCCATGGGCCCGGTCAAGGTTGGTGTGGGCCGCGAGAATGGCAAAATCTTCGCGGATGGCCCGGATCACCAGTTTGCCGGTCTGGTCATTCGGCGTGATCTGCTGCAAAGGTTTGAAGATCAGCGGGTGGTGACAGATCAGCATTTGAGCGCCGGCAGCAATCGCTTCATCGAGCGTTGCTTCGGTCGGGTCGAGCGCAATCGCAATCCGGGCGACCTCGGATGCCGGGTCACCGACCTGAAGGCCGACATTATCCCACTCTTCCGCCAGCGATGCCGGGCAGACCGCGTTGACCAGTCCGAGGATATCCTGTACGCGCGCTTTTTTGTTCGATGCCATAACGACCCCAAAAAAAAGAGTGCAACCCTGTTTAGTTGCACTCTCCCTGTCTGATTTTGCTCAACTGTTCGTATGTATGAATGAGTCGATATCTCATTTTCTTAAATTGGTGGGCCCACCAGGATTCGAACCTGGGACCGACCGGTTATGAGCCGGTGGCTCTGCCAACTGAGCTATAGGCCCTGGTAAAGGTTTCAATTGTCTGTTTCCATCGACAGAAACGTCCAAGACTACTCGACAAAACTCTTGAGCCGCTTGGCCCGACTCGGATGACGGAGTTTGCGCAGGGCCTTGGCCTCGATCTGCCGGATCCGCTCGCGGGTTACAGCAAAATCCTGCCCGACTTCTTCAAGGGTATGGTCCGATTTTTCGCCGATGCCGAACCGCATCCGCAAAACTTTTTCCTCACGCGGGGTCAGGCTCGAAAGGACCGAAGAGGTCTGATCCGAGAGGTTCCCCTTGATAACCGCTTCAAGTGGTGTCACCACACCCTTGTCTTCGATAAAATCACCGAGCGAGGAATCTTCCTCTTCACCGATCGGCGTTTCGAGGCTGATCGGCTCCTTGGCAATTTTGAGAACCCGGCGCACTTTTTCCAGCGGCAGCTCCATTCGCTCGGCGATCTCCTCCGGGGTCGGTTCCCGGCCGATCTCCTGAACCAGCTGACGGCTGGTGCGGATCAACTTGTTGATCGTTTCGATCATGTGAACCGGGATGCGGATCGTTCTTGCCTGATCAGCAATGGCCCGGGTAATCGCCTGCCGGATCCACCAGGTTGCATAGGTCGAAAACTTATAGCCTCGCTGGTACTCGAACTTGTCAACCGCCTTCATCAGGCCGATGTTCCCCTCCTGAATCAGATCGAGGAACTGCAGACCACGGTTGGTGTATTTTTTGGCGATGGAGACAACCAGGCGGAGGTTGGCCTCGACCAGTTCCGATTTGGCCTGCTTCGCCCGCCATTCACCCCGCTGAACCTCTTTCAGAGATGCAAGGAGAGCTTCCGGAGAGAACCCCGATTCTTCTTCGATTTTCTTAAATTTCCGTTGGGCCGACTTGAGCCGTTTTTCAACCGAGAGAAGTGTTTCAGCCGGCTTGCCGACTTCCTTGACAATTTTTTTGGCTTCGGCGTCACTCTTGCGCATGCGGCGTAAAAGGGAACGGATATCCCTGGCCGGCACCCCGAGCTCCGCTTCACAGGAGTTGATTTCCGTCAAACCCTTCTTGACCTGTCGGGCCAACTCCTTGAGCCGATCGACAATCTTGTCAACCTGGTAATCCTTGAGCCGAACCTGACGCATCAGCTCGAACATCTCTTCCTTTATCTTGTCCGAGCGGGCAATCAGCCGCTTCTTTTTGTCCTTGTCTTTCTCGACGCGGATCTTTTCCTGCTGTTTCTGCAGCTTCTCGTCGCGATCACGAATCCCCTCCATCAGATCGAGCAGGCGGGTCCGCTGTTTCTCTTCGGCTTCGCTCCCCTCTTCGTCTTCATAATCTTTGGTGATTTCGGAGACCTTGATCTGCATTTTCTCGAGCCGCTCGCCAATCGAGAGCAGCTCCTTGACCGCAATCGGAGTCTTCATTACCACCCGGCCGACCAGGGCATCGCCCTCCTCGATCCGCTTGGCAATTTCGACTTCCCCTTCCCGGGTCAGCAGGGAGACCTGTCCCATTTCACGCAGATACATCCGGACCGGATCACTGGTCCGCCCGAGGGTTCCGGCTGCGAATTCGGTCTCCTCTTCTTCCTCATTGTCGGAAGAGTCGGAATCATTGTTCGCCTGATCGGACCGCAGATCGGCCCCTTTTTGTTCGCTGTCGACAACTTCGATATCCATTTCACCGAACATGCTCATCACATCTTCGATCTGGTCGGACGAAACCATATCGGCGGGCAGGACATCATTGACCTCATCATAGGTGAGATATCCCTTCTATTTACCGATATCAATCAGCTGTTGAACTTCTTCAATGCTGGTTTTCTTGGCCATTCAGAACAACCCCCACGCCGATTTTTGGCGAAAATTTACGAAAGTAAACTTTTAACGTAAAAAAGGAAATTTTCAAAGCTTTTTTTTCAATTTCTGGAATTCTTCAAGCTCCTCGTTAGTTATCTGCTGATCCGGTTTTTTGAGGCGCTGCTGCAATTCGCGATATCGCTTTTTGTCGCGGCCCTTGAAAAGGGTTTTTCGACACCCCTCAAAAATCGAGTCCGGGGAATCGGCAAGAGCGTCCTTGTCTTTGAGCAGCACCCCCGCCAGCAACCTGATCTGGTCGTCATTCAGTCTGTTTTGCAGGGCGTCGAAATCGACTTCGATCCCCTCATCGCCCAATGTAGGTATTAATTCGGCAATAGCAAGGTATTCCGGATCGATAAAATAATTGTCGACCCCCTCTTCAAGCACCCGCTGACATATCTCGGCATGCTCAATCATCAGACCGAGCACCCACCTTTGTGCTTTCAGTTCGAGTTGGTCTTCGGCCGGAGCTTCATCCTTCCGGGGCCGGGTCTGGGCTGCCGTGCTCGCCGTGCTCGGCGAGGTATCGCGGGCTTGCCGGGCCGCCCCGGAAGATCGGCTGAACTGACTCCGCAGACGGGCCTCATCGAGACCGGTCCGTTCCGACAATCCCTTGATATAAAGATCACGTTCAATATCACTTTTGAGCAGGCGGAACTTTTCGAGAATCTGTTCAACAGCCCGCGCTTTCCCTTCAATACCGTCACCATGTTCGCGCAGAGTGGTCTCGATAAAAAAATCGAGAACCGGTCGGGCCGCATCGAGCCGCGCCTGCATCTCGTCCGGACCTCTTGCTGCCAGAAACGAGTCAGGGTCCTCGCCGTCCCCGAGATCGACAACCGCCACCGAGAGCCCCTGCGGCAGTAGCACCTCCATCGACCGGAAGGTGGCAGCCAATCCGGCCTTGTCCTGGTCAAACAGAAGCAGAACCTTTTCGGCATAACGTTTCAGCAACCGGCCGTGTTCGCCGGTCAGCGCCGTTCCACAGGTGGCGACCGCATTGGTGAAATCGTTGCGAAAGAGCGCCATCTGGTCGAAATATCCTTCGACAACAATGCCGTATCCGGCCCGCCGCATCGCTTCCCGCGCCTGATAGAGACCGAACAGGATGCGGCTTTTATTATAGATCGGCGATTCCGGAGAGTTGATGTACTTCGGCAACGAATCATCGAGAACCCGGCCGCCGAAGGCAACCACCTGACCGCGCACATCATGTATCGGGAAAAGCAGTCGCTTGCGGAAGAGATCGTAATCACCGCGGCCCTCCTTGCCCTCGCGAATCAATCCGGTCTTGTCCCGAACCAGCTTGGGATCAAACCCCTTCTCTTCAAGATGTTTGACCAGAGATTCCCAGCTCTCCGGTGCGTAGCCGAGTTGAAAGGCCTTGACCGTCTCGGCGTCGTAGCCACGCTGCCGCAGATAACGGCGGGCAACTCCACCTTCGTCGGAGTCAATCAGGATCTGGTGATAGAACTCGGCCGCAACCTCATTGATCCGGGCCAATCGGTCGAATTCCTCACGCCGCTTCTCTTCGGCCGGAGTCATCTCCTCATCCGGCACCTCGACCCCGACCTTCTCACCGATCCGACGAACGGCCTCCGGAAATGACAACCCTTCTATCTGCATCAGGAAGGAGAAAACATTGCCACCGACACCACAACCGAAACAGTGAAAGATCTGGCGGGTGCTGTTGACATTGAACGATGGTGTTTTCTCGGAATGGAACGGGCAGAGACCCTGATTGTTGGCGCCGGAACGTTTGAGCGAGACATAGCTTGAGATAACCTCGACAATATCGGCCCGGTCACGAATCTCCTGAATAATCTCTTCCGAAATACGCCTGCTCATTTCGCTCTCATCTCCACGATCGTAACATTTTCTCCACCCTGATTCGGGCCGGCGCCATGGAATGCCGTCACTCCGCGATGAGCAGCAAGGTGCTCCCGAACCGCTTTGCGCAGGATCCCCTCACCGGAACCGTGGACCACTTCGACTTCACTGACTCCCTCAAGCAAGGCATCATCGAGAAAACGTTCGAGTTCCGGCACGGCAGCGTCAACCCGCTTGCCGACCAGCAGCAGTCGCGGGTCAAAGCGATCCCGTTCAACCTTGCCTCGCACTGTAGCAGTATTCTTCTTTGCGGCAAACCGTCGCGGCGAGTATTGTTCCACCTTGTCGAGGGTCAGACGCATTTTTTTGCCTTGAACATTCAGCTCGACCTTGTTGCCAGCAACCTCAACCACTTCGCCATCGACCCCGAGCGTTGCGACCTTCAGGATTTCACCCGGTTCAGTATTTTTAACCTGCTTTTTTGTTTCCGCTACCGGCTTCCGGGCCTGCTTAAGTTTTTCACCGACCCCCTTAACAGCCGAGACAACCTCGGCCTGTTCGGGTAGACGCTCGACCTGGTCGGCCCGCGACAGCAGCTCGCGAACTTCGCGCTCGGCTTCGCGAACCAATTGTTCACCTCGGCGCAAGGCCTTGTTGAGCAGCTCCGACTTCTGTTCTTCAACCTCGCGCAGAAGGGTCTTTCGCTTATTACGTTCGCGGCGCGCTGATTCGAGCTCGGCCGACGCCTCGCTCCGTTCGGCTTCAAGAACCCGGACCAGTTCGTTGAGGCGACTGATCAGCTCCCGACCTTCCTGTTCGCCGGTGCCAAGGTAGGACTCGGCGCGGGCGAGCACATCCTCCGGCAGACCATAATGCCGGGCGATGGTAAAGGCGCCGCTTTCACCCGGAATGCCGTAATGGAGGCGGTAGGTCGGACGCAGGGTATCGGGGTCAAACTCAACTGCCGCATTTTCCACATCGTCGTGCAGTTGAGCGTACCCCTTGAGCAGGTTGAGGTGGGTTGTCAGGACAACCTTGCTCCCCCGCTCACGCAGAGAGTCGACCGCCGCAATAATCAGGGCGGCGCCTTCGCCCGGATCGGTTCCGGTTCCCGCCTCGTCGAACAGGACCAGCGAGTCGTCATCCGCTTCTTTCAGAATCCGGCTGAGCCGGGTCAGGTGACCGGAGAAGGTCGAAAGGTGCTCTTCAATACTCTGCTCGTCGCCGATATCAGCAAAAAGTCGCGAAAAAAGGTGCAGGCGGCTGTCGGGATGACAGGGGACGGGCAACCCGGCCCGGAGCATCAGCAACAGCAGGCCGACCGTTTTCAGTGCGACCGTCTTGCCGCCGGTGTTGGGGCCACTCATGATCAGCACCGATCGATCGGCGCCGACCTTAAGATCGATCGGGACAACCGGGCCCGCTTCCGGTCGGCCATCAGAAGCAAACAACAGCAGTGGATGTACCGCGGCGCGTAAATCGACAATCGGCTCAGCAACCAGATGGGGCACCTGGCCGCCGCAGGCCCGGGCAAACTTTCCGGAGGCGACCCGCAGGTCGAGGTGGGTCAGGATCTCCTGGTTGATCAGGATCTGCTGCCGCTCCTCGGCAACCAGCCAGCTCAGCTCCTGCAGGATCCGCAGCTCTTCCTGCTTCTCTTCACTGAGCAGTGACTGCAGGCGATTATTCTTCTCAAGCGTCTGCTCCGGCTCGACAAAGAGGGTCTGTCCGGTGGCCGAGGTGTCATGGACAAACCCCCTGACCTGACCCTTGAAATCGGCTTTGACCGGGAGGACATAGCGGCCGCTCCGCTCCGTAACAATCCGGTCCTGCAGGGCGCCGCTGAAGCGCTCACTGTTGAGCATTTCTTCCATCTCCTGCCGTACCGACAGCCGGAGCGAATTGATTTCCCGGCGGGTGCGCGCCAGCTCGACCGAAGCGGAATCGAGGATGTCGCCCCTCTCATCGATGCAGGAGCGGATCGAAGCGGCGATACTGATCAGCGGATCAAGCTCATCGAGCAACGCTGAAAGTTCAGGAACGTTGTTAGGCTGCCGGAAGTATTGGCGGCACGACGCGGCGACCTCGAGTGACGAAAGAACCGCCTGCAGGGCTTCGACATCGAGCCAGGCGCCCTCGACCCGGAGTGCCGCGAGGACCTCCTTCAGATCGAACAGGCCGCCAAGCGATGGAGCCGATGATGTCTCGAGCAGGGTGACAACTTCGCTGACCTCGGTCAGAGATTGGCGGATCGCGGTATCATTATCGAGGGGAGCCAGAGCGAGCGCCCGATCACGTCCGGTGCCGGTCTGGGTGTAACCTGAAAGAAGCCGGACAATTTTATCGAATTCAAGAAGTCGCTCGGTTTCAGCCAGCATACCCTGCCTGCCATCCTCTCTGGTTGGTGAATCAGGAGCCCGGAAAAAGTTTCGAACTACCCCTGAATACTTTTTCGCCGAGCTGAACAAACGGCGGATTAAGAGCCGAATCTTTTAATGCCAGCTTCCCCCAGTCAGGAAGCGGACTGACCGAAAGCCCGAACATGACCACCGACAAAATCAGTGCTCCCTGGACCAGGCCGAAAATACCGCCGGCCACCCGGTTCAGGCCGCCGACATAGAGTAACTTGACATATCGCGAAAGCAGCATGCCGATCAGACCGAAAACAAGCAGTATGGTCAGGAAGATTGCCAGAAAAGCCAGAACCACACAGATCGATGCCGGCAGCTTGAACGCCGAAACCATCGTTTCGGCCAGCGGCCCATGAAAGCGGAACGCCAGCAGGGCCCCGACAACCAGGCCGACGAGCGAACAGAGTTCTTTCATCAGCCCGCGCAACAGCCCCTTGAGCAGAAACACTCCGATAACGATCAGGATCAGGACATCAACAAAATTCATCGGCGACGTTCTTGCGGTTATTGTAATTTAGCGCGGACGAGATCACTGACCAGCCGGCCATCGGCCTGACCCCTGGTCTTTTCGGTCAGAACCTTCATGACCCGCCCCATATCTTTCATGGAATCGGCTTCAAGGTCAGCCACAACCGCGTCGACCAGCGCCCTGACCTCCTCTTCCGAGAGTTGGGCCGGCAGTAACTCCTGGGCGATCAGCATTTCTCGTTCTTCGCCTTCGGCCATATCGGCACGATCATTCTTGCGATAGACATCGGCCGCTTCGCGACGCTGCTTGACAAAGCTGGAGAGAACCTCGATCACCGCGGCGTCATCAAGCTCTTCCCGTTTTTCGATTTCCTTGTTCCTGATCGCGCTGATCAGCATGCGCAGGGTCCCGAGACGTTCACTCTGCTTCGCCTTCATCGCTTCTTTCATCGCCGCGGTCATCTGTTCCTTCAGACTCATCTTCGACTCCTGTCAAATTTATTTATCGCGGTTCGCTTTCTCTTCCAGACCCGAAAGCCCGAACCGGCGCTGCAGCTCGTCGAGAACCTTCGCCGGCGGCAGATCGTAGTAGCCGAGCAGAACCAGGCTGTGGAACCAGAGGTCGGCCGTCTCGTAAATCACCTGGTCGAGCTCACCCGACTTGCCGGCCACCGCCGTCTCGGTCGCCTCTTCGCCGATCTTGCCGAGGATCTTGTCGAGCCCCTTGGCGTAGAGGGAGGAAACGTAGGACGATTCGGGGTCGGCGCTCTTGCGTTGCTGGATCACCTCGTAAAGAGCTGCCAAGATGTCTTTGTTGGTTTCGGACATAGCATCAAACCTTTTGAAATCTTTATTTAACGCAAAGACGCCAAGAAGATATACAATAAAGAAAATCTTTTTTGGTTAACCCCTAAAAGAATTGTCTTTCTTTGCGACTTAGCGTCTTTGCGTTAAAAAGCCTTTTGTCTACAACCGCACAGGCACATTATGCTCCCGCAGGTATTCCTTGCACTCGTCGATCGTATATTCCCGAAAGTGGAAGATGCTGGCGGCCAGGGCGGCACTCGCGCCCCCCTCGACCAGCCCTTCACGGATATGTTCGAGGTTGCCGACCCCACCGGAGGCGATGACCGGGATCGAAACCCGGTCACTGATCGCCCGGGTCAGCTCAATATCGTAGCCATCCCTGGTGCCGTCACAATCCATCGAGGTCAACAGGATTTCGCCGGCCCCGTACGCCTCCATGCGTTCGGCCCATTCGAGGGCATCGATTCCGGTCGGGTTGCGGCCGCCATGGGTGTAGACTTCCCAGGCCAGCGGATCATTTCCCGGCACCCGGCGGGCATCGATGGCAACGACCGTGCACTGGGAACCGAACCGCTCGGCCGCCTCCTTGACAAATTCAGGATTATGGACCGCTGCCGTGTTGATCGAAACCTTGTCGGCTCCGGCGTTCAGGAGATTACGAATATCTTCACAACTGCGCACGCCGCCGCCGACCGTCAGCGGCATGAAGCAACGTTCCGCCGTTCGGGCAACAACGTCGAGGATGATCCCGCGGTTGTCACTCGAGGCGGTGATGTCGAGAAATGTCAGCTCGTCGGCGCCCTGCCGGTCATAGGCCTCGGCCGCTTCAACCGGGTCACCGGCGTCGCGCAGTTCGAGGAACTGCACGCCCTTGACGACGCGACCGTCCTTGACATCGAGACATGGGATAATTCTTTTGGTTAACATCGTTTAAAACCTTTTGGCCACCAAGAACACGAAGAAATTCAAAATCTATTTCAACGGAGAGACGCTGAGGTGGAGAGAAAAGCAACTTCAAAATCTGTTATTATTTTGGGACAAACTAAAGCCTTTTTCTCTTTAGAGACTTATTGCTCTTCTCTGCGGCTCTCCGTCTCTCCGTTAAAGATGCTTTTACGCTCTGGCCTTTCTTTGTGCCCTTGGTGTCTTCGTGGCTATTATTGCTTAATGTCAGTTCGACCTCTATTCCTGATCCAATGACGCCATGAACTTCCGCATATCCTGCTCCTGTCGCATGACGTGCAGGATCAGAACCTCGTCATCGGCAACACGATAGAAAACACGGCAGGGCGGAACAACGACCTCACAGTAGTTGAGCCCCTCCAGCTCCGGCGGAGTTCTCCCCGACTCCGGATGCTGCCCGAGGCGTGAAACCGTATCGAATACTGTCTGGATCAGCTTTTTTGCCGACGGCAGATTACTTAAAGCGATGTACTCGGCAATCGCATCGAGATCATCCAGTGCCGGTTCGGTCCATACTACTTGAGCCATTTGCGCATCTTGTCCCGGGCCTCATCTTCACCCAGGGTGCGCCCCTCAAGGGCAGCCCGCTCTCCCCGCGCCACCGCCTCGAGAATCTGCATGCGGCTCTGCATGAATTCGTAATCGCCGACATCGACCAGGTAAGCCGAGGGGCGGCCATGCTCGGTGATCAGGACCGGCTCCTTCGATTCGTGCAGATCGGCGAGAATTTTTGTCGCCTGGCGTTTCAGGCTGGTGACAAGTTCGACCTTCATAACGACCTCCGTCCATAAATCAAAAGTGATACAATTGTACCACTCTCGCCGGCGGCAATCCAACGAAATAGCACTTTTTTATATGAACGTTTAAAGAAGCCCCATGACATCGAGGCGCGGGATGATTCTTTTCGTCAACATTGCTTAAAACCTTTTGGGGCACCAAAAGTAGGCGCCTTGAGGCGAGACACGAAGAAAACCAAAACCTTTTTCAACGCCAAGACGCCAAGAAAATCTAAAACAAAGAAAAGCTTTTTTGGTTAACCCCTAAAAGACTTGCCTTTCTTTGCGCCTTCGCGCCTTTGCGTGAGGCAAGGTTTTCTGTTTGGTCTTTCTTGGTGCCCTTTGTGCCTTGGTGGCAAATTATTTCTTTTTCGTGAGCTCTACCGCCTCACGCAAATCCAGCGCGCCGGTATAAATCGCCTTGCCGGTGATGACACCGGAGACCCCCGACTCTTCGATACTCATCAGCTGCATGATATCACGCAGATGCGACACACCACCCGAGGCGATGACCGGGATCGAGATCGCTTCGGCGAGCGCCTTCGTCGCCTCGATGTTCGGCCCCTGCATCATGCCGTCGCGGGCGATATCGGTATAAATGATCGCTTCGACACCGAACCCCTCCATCTCCTTGGCCAGCTCAGTCGCCAGCTTCTCGGTGACGTCAGCCCAGCCGCGCACTGCGACCAGACCGTCTTTGGCATCAATGCCGACGACAATTTTGCCGGGGAACTTGCGGCAGGCCTCTTCGACCAGGCCCGGATTCTCTTTGGCAATCGTCCCGAGAATTACCCGGCCGACACCGAGTTGAAGATAGGCCTCGATCGTCTCGAGATCACGGATGCCGCCGCCGAGTTCGGTCGGGATATCAATCGCCTTGACGATCGCCTCGATCGCCTCCTTGTTCTTCGGCACACCGGCAAAGGCCCCGTCGAGATCAACGATATGCAGCAACTCGCCGCCCTGTTCCTCCCAGGTTTTGGCCTGGGCGGCCGGATCGTCACTGTAGACCGTATCTTTTTCCATCAGGCCCTGTTCGAGTCGAACACAGCGGCCTTCTTTCAAATCTATCGCGGGAATAATGATCATGCTGAAAAATCCTCAAAAATAGTTTTTGCCACCAAGGCACCAAGAAAATCTAAATCAGTTTTCAACGCAAAGACGCGAAGGCGCAAAGAAAACCTGAAACAATCTATTGTTTAGTAAAGAAAGCGTAAGATTTTGATATTAGCCCTAAACCCGTAAATCCTGATTCCTCTTTTTTGCTCCTCTTGGCGTCTTTGCGCCTTTGCGTTAAATGATCTTCGAGCTTTTTGCCTTCCCTGGTGCCTTCGTGTCTTCGTGGCTATCTTTAAATTTCTCCAAAGTTCTTAAATATCTGCAGCCCGATCGCCTGGCTCTTCTCCGGATGAAACTGGGTCGCCATGAGGTTGCCTTTCCGGGCGGCCGCACAGAACTCGATATTGCCGTAGCGGCAGGTCGCGGCGACAACCGTCGAATCCTCGGCATCACAGTAGTAGGAGTGCACGAAATAGACGTAGCTCTGCTGATCGACATGGTTGAACAGCGGTGTCTCCGGATTGAACTCAATTGTATTCCACCCCATGTGCGGAACCTTGAGCCGTTCGCCGCCTTCTTCCATATCGAGCGGAAACCGGCGGACCTTGCCGGGCAGAAGCCCCAGCCCCTGATATCGACCGAACTCCTCACTCTCATCAAACAGCATCTGCATGCCGACACAGATACCGAGCAGCGGTTTTTCCTGCTCAACATGCGCCAGCAGCGGCTCGACAAAACCACCACTACGCAGGTTGCCGATACAGTCGCGGAAGGCACCGACCCCGGGCAGCACGATCTTGTCCGCTCCCGGAATATCGGCCGGGTCGGAACTGACGCGGGCCGAAAACCCGAGCTTTTCGAAGGCCTTGGCGACGCTTCGCAAATTACCCATTTCGTAGTCGATAATGACGATGTTGTTTTTCATAAAAAACCCGAAAAGCAGTCGCAGAACCGGGACACCAGGCTTCGGAAAAAACCTCCTTTCCCTGACGCCTGGCACCTGATAACTGCCACCTGTCTTTCCCTATTCCAGTTTGCCCTTCGACGACATCACGTCGGTAATCCGCGGGTCGATCCCGGTCGCCTCGTCGAGGGCCCGGCCGAGCGCCTTGAAGATCGCTTCGATGATATGGTGCAGGTTTTCACCGTAGGCGAGATTGACGTGGATATTGGCCCCGGCGTGATTACAGAAAGCGACAAAGAACTCTTCGACCAGCTCGACATCGAAATCACCGACCTTGACCTTCGGCAGCTCGGCATTAAAGACCAGCAGCGGCCGGCCGGAGAAATCTACGATTACCGAAGCGAGCGCTTCATGCATCGGCATGGTGCTGCGACCAAACCGGCGGATCCCCTTCTTGTTGCCAATGGCGCTCTTGAACGCTTCACCGAGGCAGATCCCGAGGTCCTCGACGGTGTGATGCGCATCGATTTCGAGATCACCGATCGCCTTGATCTTGATCCCGAAAAAACCGTGCCTGGCAACCTGGGTCAACATGTGGTCGAAAAAAGGGACGCCGGTATCGATATCGTAGTCACCCTTCCCCTCAAGGTTGAGATTCAACCGGATCTTCGTTTCCGTCGTTTTACGATCAATAGATGCCTTGCGGCTCATCATAACCTCCCTTAATCCTTCTTCAATCGAATAGAGACAGACCGGGCGTGGGCAGTCAGTCCTTCGAGTTCGGCGATAGTGACAATCTTGTCGCCGAGACGCTGCAACCCATCCCGGGAAAAATAAACCAGGCTCGATTTCTTGATAAAGTCATCAACCCCGAGCGGCGAAAAGAACCGCGCCGTGCCGCCGGTCGGCAGGGTATGGTTCGGACCGGCGAGATAATCACCGGCCGCTTCCGGAGTATGATGTCCGAGGAAGACAGCGCCGGCGTGACGGATGCCGTCAAGAAGATCAAACGGCTCATCGACCGCCAGTTCGAGGTGCTCCGGTGCGATCCGGTTGCTGAAATCGATTGCTTCGAGGATATCGGAGGTAACGATAATCGCGCCGTAGTCGGCGATCGACTTGCGGGCGATCGCGGCGCGCGGCAGCTGTTCAAGCTGCTCGGCGACAGCCGCCTGCACCCGCCTGGCCATGGCCGCGTCGGTAGTCAGCAGGATCGAGGAAGCGATCTCGTCATGTTCGGCCTGTGACAGCAGGTCGGCCGCGAGGTGGGCCGGGTTGCCGCTGCCGTCGTTGATAATCAGGATTTCACTCGGCCCGGCGATCATGTCGATGTCGACCTGTCCGAAGACCTGTTTCTTGGCGGTGGCGACATAAATATTACCCGGACCGGTGATCTTGTCGACCCGCGGCACCGACTCGGTCCCGTAGGCAAGGGCTGCCACCGCCTGAGCGCCGCCGATTCTGAAAATCCGGTCAACCCGGGCGATCTTCGCCGCCGCCAGCACATACGGATTGGCCTCGCCGTCCGGCATCGGCACCACCATGATCACTTCGCCGACTCCGGCGACCTTGGCCGGGATGGCATTCATCAAAACCGATGAGGGATAGGATGCCTTGCCGCCCGGCACATAGATGCCGACCTTGTCGAGCGGCTGCACCAGCTGCCCGAGGTGGACATCCGGCTCTTCTTTTGAAATCCAGGTTTCGGTAAGCTGTTTTTCGTGGTAGGCGGCAATCCGTTCGGCCGCCAACTCGAGGGCGGCGAGCGCTTCCGGTTCAACCGCCGCCAGGGCCCGTTCGATCTCATCCGAAGTAACCTGGATGGTCTGCGCCGATAATTCGAGGCGGTCGAAGCGGGCCGTGTACCGGAACAGGGCGGCGTCGCCCTCCTGCCGAACCGCGGCAACGATCGCGCTGACCGTCTCCTCAACACCGGCGGGAGCCTGCGCCCCCCGATCGACAATCTTTTTCAGAGCCGCATCGAAACCGGGATCGTCAATTCCGTATATCGGTATCATGTTCCGTGCCTTGCTTCGGTTAAACCGAAATTTTCACTTCGTCATCGATGACTTTCTCGAGATCATCGATGATTCGGGAAATCTTCGTGTGTTTTGTCTTCAGGCTCGCCCGGTTGACAATCAGCCGGGTCGTGATTTCGGCAATCGTCTCAACTTCGACCATACCATTGTCACGCAGAGTCGCACCGGTCGAAACCAGGTCAACAATCCGCTCCGATAAACCGACCAGCGGCGCCAGCTCGATCGAACCGTAGAGCTTGATCAATTCGACCTGAACGCCCTTGGCCGCAAAATATTTCTCGGTGACGTTCGGATACTTGGTCGCGACCCGGATGTTCGACCAGTTGGCCGGGTCATCATCCTGCAGCAATTCTTTCGGCTCGGCCACCACCAGCCGGCAATAACCGAACTTGAGGTCGAGCGGTTCGTACAGATCCTTCCCCTGTTCAAGCAGGGTATCCTTGCCGACGACACCGATGTCGGCGCAACCGTAATCGACATAGGTCGGCACGTCGGTCGCCCGGACCGCCATGAACCGGTAACCGGCCTCGCGGTTTTCAAACACCAGCTTGCGATTATCCTCTTCCATCTCGGGACAGGTGATGCCAATCCGGCCGAAGAGCTCCATCGAATCCTGCATAATCCGACCCTTCGGCAGGGCAAAGGTAATTATATCACTACTCATTATATCCTCCCGCCCCCCCGGGTTCAGGCCGACCGGCGCACAATATCGGCGCCGAGACCTTTCAGTTTCTCTTCCAGTTTTTCATAACCGCGGTCAAGGTGATAGATCCGTGCGACTTCGGTCGTATTCTCCGAAGCGAGAGCGGCAATGACCAGCGACGCGCTGGCCCGCAGGTCGGTCGCCATTACCGGCGCACCGCAGAGTGAGGCAACCCCCTTGACGGTTGCGACGTGGCCGTCGATAACGATGTCAGCACCGAGACGCTGCAGCTCACAGACATGCATGAACCGGTTTTCAAAAATGGTTTCGGAAATCACGCTGGTTCCATCGCCAAGGGTCATCAACGCCATGAACTGCGCCTGCATGTCGGTTGGAAACCCGGGGTGCGGCTGGGTCCTGATATCGACTGAACGGATTGTCTCCGGCCCCTGCACCCGGATGCCGTCTCCGGTCTCTTCGATGATTGCGCCGGCTTCCCGCAGTTTGCCGAGAAAAGCTTCAAGCGGCGCCGCATCAATCCCCTTGACCAGCACATTGCCACGGGTCATCGCTGCCGCAACCATGTAGGTGCCTGCCTCGATCCGATCGGCCATCACACGGTAATCCATCGGCTTGAGCTGCCCAACCCCTTCAATCGTTACCGTCGCCGTGCCGGCCCCCGTGATCTTCGCTCCCATACCGATCAGGGCGTTGGCAAGATCGACAATTTCCGGCTCGCGGGCGGCATTCTCGATAATCGTCGTCCCCGTCGTCAAAGCCGCCGCCATCATCAGGTTTTCGGTGCCGCCAACCGTCGGTATATCGAAGGTAACCCGGCCGCCTTCAAGCTGCTCGGCATGCGCTTCGACGTAACCGTGATCGAGCTCGATCCGGGCGCCGAGGGATTCAAAACCCTTGAGATGAAGATTAATCGGTCGCGCCCCGATCGCACAACCACCAGGCAGCGAGACCCTGGCATGGCCGAGCCGGGCGAGGAGCGGTCCGAGCACCAGCACCGAAGCGCGCATCGTCCGGACCAGGTCATAAGGTGCCTCGATGCTTTCGATGTTGGTTGAATCGATTTCGAATGTATCACCGTTGCGCACCACCTTGGCGCCAACAATCTCGAGCAGCCTGGCTGCCGTATCGATATCGCGCAGGGCCGGTACATTGCCAAGACGGTGGACGCCCGGAGCCAACAGAGTTGCAAAGAGTAACGGCAGCGCCGCATTCTTGGCACCACTGACCCGAACCTCACCGCCAAGCGGGTGACCACCATGTATGACAATCTTGTCCACGTTTTCCTACTTTTTCATGCCGCTGACGACCCGCGGAATCCCGGCGTAGTCATCACGGAGAGTTATTTCCTGGAGGCCGGCTTCGGCAAATAACTGCCGAACAGGATCAGCCTGGTTAATTCCGATCTCGACCAGCAACCGACCGCCGTCCGTCAACTCCTGCGGAGCCTGGCGCAGGATGGCGCGATAGGCATCGAGTCCGTCGGTACCACCGTCGAGCGCTCCGAGCGGCTCAAACTCCCGAACATCCGGCATCAGCCCGTCAAGATCCCGGTGCGGAATATAGGGCGGATTGCTGACTATCAGATCATACGGCCCGCCGGAAAAATCTTCAAGGTTTCCGATGGAAAAATCGACGCGCCCGTCAACCTGGTTGAGCCGGCTGTTTGCCCGGGCAATTTCGACCGCTTCCGGGCTGATATCGATACCGCGGACCCTGACATTCTTGTTCTCATGGGCCAGGGCGATGGCTATGGCGCCGCTCCCGAGACCGATATCGAGGACCCGGCTGTTGTCCTCGAGACACTCGAGGGCCTCCTCGACCAGGACCTCGGTGTCGGACCGCGGGATCAGAACCGCCGGTGACACCCGGATCGGCAACGACCAGAATTCGGTTTCGCCAACGATGTAGGCAACCGGCTCGTGGGCCGCTCGCCGTTTGACCAGCTCGCGGTAGCCGGCCTGCTCCCGCTGGTTCAGCGGTCGATCGAATTGCAGATAAAGTCCGACCCGGTCGAGTTCGAGCAGACTGGCAAGGAGGAGTTCGGCATCAAGCCGACCGCTCTCGATTCCCTGCTGCCGGAAATAATCAGCTGTCCATTCCAGTATCCGCAGAACCGTCCAGGTCTCGGCCAAGCTCAGTTCTCCTGACCGGCCAGAGATTCGGCCTGCGAATGGGTCACCAAAGGATCGATCACTTCGTTAAGCTCACCCTGCATGATCGCATCGAGCTTGTACAGGGTCAGGTTGATCCGGTGATCGGTGCACCGACCCTGCGGGAAGTTGTAGGTCCGGATCCGTTCGCTCCGGTCGCCGCTCCCGACCTGGGACTTGCGATCGGCCGCCTGGGCCTGCTGCTGTTCGGCAAGCATCATATCGTAAAGCCGCGACTTCAGAACCTTCATCGCCTTTGCCTTGTTCTTGTGCTGCGATTTTTCATCCTGGCAGGAGACGACCAGTCCGGTCGGCACATGGGTCAGGCGCACCGCCGACTCGGTCTTGTTGACATGCTGACCGCCGGCACCGGATGCGCGGAACAGATCGAGCCGTAATTCCGAAGGATCGATCTGGATCTCGACATCATCGGCTTCCGGCAATACGGCGACCGTACAGGCCGACGTATGAATGCGGCCCTGCGACTCGGTTTCGGGGACCCGCTGCACCCGGTGGGTGCCGCTTTCGAACTTGAGCCGCGAATAGACCCGATTGCCGCTGACCATGGCAATGATCTCCTTGAAACCACCGTTGTCCGACTCGGATGACGACAGAAGTTCAACCTTCCAGCCGTTGTTGTCGGCGTAGCGACTGTACATCCGGAAGAGGTCGGCGGCAAACAGGGCCGCCTCCTCGCCGCCGGTGCCGGCACGGATTTCGAGAATGATGTTCTTGTCATCATTCGGATCTTTCGGCAGAAGGAGAACCTTCAACTTCTCCGAGAGCTCCTCATGCTGCTGTTCGAGGCCCGGGATTTCATCTTTCGCCATCTCCCGCATCTCGGGATCGGCGTCCTGGAGCAGCTCGCGGTTCCCCTCGAGCTCTTCCTCGACCTTGCGCCAGGCATGATAGACTTCAACCACTTCCGACAGGTCGGCATGTTCCTTGGTCAGGGCGCGGAATTTTTCCTGATTGTTGACAACAGACGGATCGGAGAGCAGGCCTTCGACCTCGCGAAAACGATCAACAACCCCTTCAAGTTTATCGATATTGAACATAAGTAAGAAACCGGGACCGCCGGGCACCGTTGGCGAACGGAGACCCGATCAATTGGTTAAAGGTCAGAGAATTCCTGCCGGACCTCTTTAACAGCACCACAGGTCATTGCCCCTTCAGGACAGGGGCCCTCGAGACAACCGGGACCGGCCGAGGCAAATAGCAGGGGGGCCGTCTGGCGGGCCAGCTTCAACATCTGCCTGGCCATAATCTGAATTTCCCATTGCGCCCGTCGACAGCAGCGCAGGTGGAAGAAATGTTTAAGCTCGCGGCCGTTCATGGTGATGACGATCTTGGTTGCTGCCGCATTCGGCAGCACGAACCGGGCATCTTCGGCCGGCACCCCGGCTTCGACAAGCTCAACGTAGCTCTGATGCAGCTGCTCGATCAGGGCGGCATACTTTCCCGCCAACTCCGGTTTCCCGGCGATCGACGGCGGCGTCACCGCATCAAAGGTATCGTCAAACGAAACGTAGCGCTGGCTCTGCTGGGAATAGGAAGCCAACCGGTGGCGCACCAGTTGATGCGAACAGGCACGACTGATTCCCTCGACACCGAAAGTGAAGCTGGCATGCTCGAGGACTGACAAATGGCCGAGTTCGAGAATTTTGCGCAAAAGCTGTTCCTGTTCGGCCTGCTCCCGCCCGATCAGATCATCGATCGAAGAATCTGAATAGCAAAGCCTGGCCGCACCGGCAACAATCCGTTCGGGATCGGGGGTATGAGTCAACAGTTGCACATGCATGGAGCTTGGTCTCTAATCTCGGTTCCCTCTGGCGTAACTGAAAAAAAACCGGAAAAAGAAAACGGCCCCGGAGGGCCGTCGTCGACAGTGTTATTTGCCCTGGCCGTACTTCTTGCGGAAACGCTCGATCCGGCCGGCGGTGTCGATCAGCTTCTGCTTCCCGGTAAAGAAGGGATGGCAGGCTGAACAGATCTCTGTCGTGATCTCTCCCGCCCTGGTCGAGCGGGTCTCAAAGCTGTTGCCACAGTGACACTTCACTGTCGCCGATTCGTATGCTGGGTGGATGCCTTCTTTCATCTTCTATCTCCTTGTCGGCCTGGCGAGTACAGGCCCTGTCTTTCCTGATTATATGATCCTGATAAGCGTACATTTCTACCATGTCTGAAAAGACGATGCAAGCCCCGGATGTAAGATTTTAACTACTGATTCATCGATTCAAAAAACTCTTCGTTGGTCTTGGTTTCTCCGAGTTTGTCGAGCAGGAACTCCATACTGTCAACGACGTTCATCGTCGACAGGACCTTGCGCAACAGCCAGATACGCTGCAGGCTCTTCTCGTCGATCAGCAACTCTTCACGGCGGGTGCCCGACTTGTTGATATCGATCGCCGGGAAGGTCCGCTTGTCAACCAGGCGCCGGTCGAGAAGAAGCTCCATGTTGCCGGTTCCCTTGAACTCCTCGAAAATAACCTCGTCCATCTTACTGCCGGTATCGACCAGGGCGGTAGCGATGATGGTCAGACTGCCGCCTTCCTCAATGTTGCGGGCCGCGCCGAAGAAACGTTTCGGCTTGTGCAGGGCGTTCGAATCGACGCCACCGGAAAGGATCTTGCCGGAGGGCGGAACCACTGTATTATAGGCCCGGGCGAGACGGGTGATCGAGTCGAGCAGGATAACGACATCGCGCTTGTGCTCGACCAGACGCCGGGCTTTTTCGATGACCATTTCGGCAACCTGGACGTGACGGGTCGCCGGCTCATCGAAGGTCGAGGAAATAACCTCGCCGTTAACCGAGCGCTGCATGTCGGTCACCTCTTCCGGCCGCTCGTCGATCAGCAGGACGATCAGGTAGACTTCCGGGTGGTTGGTCGTAATCGCGTTGGCGATGTTCTGCAACAGCATGGTCTTGCCGGTACGCGGCGGCGCCACAATCAATCCACGCTGGCCCTTGCCGATCGGCGAGACGAGGTCGATCACCCGGGAGGAAGTATCCTCGGGAGTTGTCTCCATGCTGATCCGCTCATCGGGGTAGAGCGGCGTCAGGTTGTCAAAGAGGGTCTTGTCGCGAGCGACCGCCGGATCTTCAAAATTGACCTCGGCGACCTTGAGCAGGGCGAAGTAGCGTTCCCCCTCCTTCGGCGGCCGGATCTGCCCGGCAACGGTATCCCCGGTGCGGAGAGTAAAGCGGCGGATCTGCGACGGTGATACGTAAATATCGTCCGGTCCCGGCAGGTAGTTGGCATCGGGGGCCCGCAGAAAGCCGAAGCCATCCGGCAGGATCTCGAGGACACCTTCACCATAAATGGCACCATTTTTCTCCGAGGTCGCATTGAGAATAGCGAAGATCAGGTCCTGCTTGCGCATCCCGGGGGTGTTTTCGATTTTCAGATCTTTGGCAATGCCTGCCAGTTCGGTCGCTTTTTTCTCTTTCAGATCCTTGAGATTCATAGCCCTTCCTTTGTTCTGTACCAGAAGCCAGCAACGTTTACGGTGTCCACGCGCAGGCCCATACAGAGGGGAACAGAAATAGTTCTGTCATTTATCAATATATTTTTATCGTTCTTATAAGTTGGAAAAATTCAGGAAAGAATCCTGGCCGCATTTTCCGGCCAGCCGTTTTCATATTTTATTTATCAACCTATCCGATCAGCAAGAATTCCGATAATCAATCAGAAATAACAAGAGGCTTAAAAAGTTGATAGGTCCAGAGTCTGTTTATGGATTTGAAAATTACAACGGGCTAATAAACGTAGCAGTTATAATGCTATTTACATCCTTCCCCGCAGCTTGTCAATCAGATAATCGAAAGAAAGTTATGTTTAGAGCCCTTTTTTGAGCTGATCGACCAGTTCGAGGATCATCTGGTTGTATTTGCGCGGGATCGTCGTCTTGATGAAAAGTCCCGTGTCAAGTTCGGCCAGAGTCCGTTCCAGACCGGGGAGGGAGATCTCCTTGACCGCCACCTCTTTTGTCATATTCCAGTGGGCTTCGGTGAAATCGGGGTAATCGAGACGGAGGAAGTGAGCACTGGCGGCGACCGGTCGGGTCCAGAGGATGTCGGACGGAGCCGCGATCACCACGGCCGTGTAGAGTAGAGAACGGTATTCGGTCTGCAGGTACTCGAGGCGGGTGCTGTCCAGTCTCCACCGTTTTTCCGGCCGCTCAATTCCATTGATGATGACAACCAGGATGCCGTCTACCAGGCGATCCTGGATCAACCCGGAAACCCGGTCCGGATCGAAGCTGTAGCGATAATGCATCGCCGCACCCTCACCTTCGACCACCCGCGCTGCAACCAGCTGGCTGAACAGATCGGCACCTTCACTTTTGATCTGTCGAATGTCAAAATAATAACCTTTGTCACGCAACATTTCGATCAGCCATTCATCAACATCCCGGCTGGTCTCTTCGAGCAGCGCAATCAGACCGTCGCGGTTCGAGTAATTGATGGTTTCAGCATCGACCAGGACCGGCAGAACGCCGAGCGTCTGAACCTTGCGCGGCGGAGCGGGCTGCTTCTGACCGGTCAACAGGGTGCATCCAGCCAGGGCAAAAGCGACAATAATAAGGATGATTTTTTTCACAACGGGCTCCGGAAAGTTGAAGGATTTGATCCATTATAACTGATCAGCGCGAACAGGCACCTGTGGAATGTCTTTTAATACGAAATTGTCAATCGCCCAGCGCAGAATTTCTTCCGCGGGTGCGCCCGACAAATCGGCGACAGGGTTCTGCCCGAGGAATTTCAGCGCCTGAATAAGGTTAGCAGACTGATCGTTATGATCAAGACCAAAATCGCCATGCCGCTTGCTCAGCTTCTCATCATCGCCACCGAGAGCGAGCGGCAGGTGAATGTACTTCGGCGGTACGGCATCGAGACAGGCATGCAGATAAATCTGCCGCGCCGTTGACGAGAGCAGATCAGCTCCGCGGACAACCTGGTTGACTCCGCAATCGATATCGTCGATGACCACCGCGAGCTGGTAGGCATAAATGCCGTCGGCCCGCTTCAACACGAAATCACCGACCGCGTCGGCAAGATGCTGTTCAACCGCGCCGAATACGCCGTCGATGAAACAGAAGAGCCCGTCCGGAACCTTGATCCGCTGGGCCCGGGGGTGCCGCCCCGGCGGCAGTCCCTGTCGGCACGTTCCCGGATAACGCGGCCCCTCTTCGCCCGGAGCCGGCGCACTGGCAAGGATCTCCTTGCGCGTACAACCGCAGTCGAAAAGCAAGCCCCGGGAACGCAGCCACTGCAGAACCTCCTCATAGCGTTCGAACCGGCTGCTCTGGTAGAGCACGTCGCCATCCCACTCAAATCCGTACGCTTCGAGCTCCGCCAGAATGGAATCGGCGGCCCCGGGAACGACCCGTGGAGTGTCGATATCCTCCATCCGGAGCAACCACTTCCCGGCTGCCTGCCGGGCCAGGACATAACTGCCGACAGCAGCAACCAGTGAGCCGAAATGGAGAGTCCCGGTCGGGCTCGGGGCAAAACGACCAACGGTTTTTTTCTTTGCAAGGTTCATGGTAAAGGTTTCCTGATTCAGGATGATGCCCTTGATGTTCAGGGCTGTCAAGTCGAGCAGAAAAGAAGATGACCGGTCAGGTTGGGATTGACAAAAGTGAAGTTGCCAAGTATTAATGACTGAGACTGTTATCAATTGGGAGGGAAGCTGTGCTCATCACCCGTGCAACCGAATACGCTATCCGGGCTGTTCTTTATCTGTCGAAACAGCCCCCGAAAGAGGTCGTCCTGAAAAAAGACATCTGTAAAAGCCAGGACATCACCCCGGCCTTTCTGACCAAGATCCTGCAGCCGTTGATAAAAAAAGGGATTGTCGGCTCGCAGCGCGGTGTCGGCGGCGGCTTTTACCTGACCCGGGATCCCGCCGAAATCTCCCTGCTCGATATTGTCGAAGCCCAGGAAGGTCCGTTGCTGCTTAACACCTGCCTCGAACAACCGGGGACCTGCGAACGCGATGTCTTCTGCCCGGTGCATGGCGCCTGGAGCCAGATTCGCGAGGATCTTTCCAACACTCTGTCGGATTACACCTTCGCCGAACTGGTCGACCGCGAAAAAGAAAAGATCAACTAGCACCCTCAGCCAATACTTCCCAGGCTCGCCAGGGCAACCATCATATTCTGATCAATGCCGTCTCGATCGCCAAGTACCATCAGCGCGTTCTCGCCAGCTTGTTCAAATCCGCATTCACTCAGTAATTTCTGTAGACCGGAAGATCCATACAGATCAATGATGGTCTCGATCAACGGATCGACCAGGGCAACAATCTGCAGCAGCAGCTGCCGCTGGGCAACCGGGTCCTCACCAGTCGAATACCACGGACCGACAACCTGGAGATCGGGGTCCTTTTGCAAAAGCGCCACTGTGTTGCGGCCAGAGACGAGCCGGCTGTCAGAGCTGAGGGCTGCCAACAGGTTACAACGATCTTCCCCCCAGGCCTTTCGATCAAACCGGGCCATCAGGCCGTTATCAGCATCGCCAGAAACAGCTGGAAGTTTCGCTTCAGTGCGGGGTGGAAGAACCCAGCGTTCGATCCGGTCAACGACTTCGAAACCGGCCTTTTCATAAAGGGGTTGTCCCATGGCGGAAGCGGTGAGCCAGAGCGAAGCGAGGTCTTGCCTCTGCAGAGCAGCGACCGCTTCGGCAAAAAGCCGACTGCCATATCCGCATCCGCGCCGATCGGCCGGAACGATCAGGTTGCCGATCCAGCCGCTCCGCTCATGGGCGACCGCGGTCACCATGCCGCAAAAGACCCCGCCATCGACGATGACACGGGCCGATTGACGCCAGCAGGAATTAAACATTTTCCGTTCCAGAGCCGGGACACGCCAACCTTCGCTGGCGGCGAGAACAGCAAACGCATCCCAGTCTTTTTCAACAGGTGTCCGGGTTTTCATCTTCGGTTTCATATCAAATCAGGACGCTATGTACAAAAATACAGGCCCCCCGTTCCGGGGGCCCTGTTGTTAAAAACCGTAATTACTTCAGCCAATCATTATAAAGATCGTCGCTGAAGCCGATGATATAATCGTCACCGGCCCGGTAGGTCGGCGCGCGCAGATTACCGCTCGGCCCCATCGCCTTTTTCAGCACCGCTTCGCGGCCGTCGGCCGGAGTGAATGCCTCGACCTTCTTCCCCTTGGCGATCCGGATCGATTTTGCCGACGCGAGCATCGCCCAGGCGGCATCCTCATCAAACCTTGTTTTCGTGGCATCAACAACCTCTTCAATTTCAACATTTTTTGGCTCAAGGAACCCCTGAGCTTTCTTGCAGGAGGTTCAGCCCTTTCTCAGGTAGGCCCAATCGATTTTCATAATATTCTCCTTTGACGATGTTTTTCTAATTACATAGCACATTTTTCACCCATGGAAACGATTCGATTGCAAATAAACCGCGGCCAGCCCGGCTAGATAAACCGCTGCATCATCTCGAGGGTAAATTCGTCGATATTTTGCCTGGTCACCCGGTGCGCCGACCGGCAGTTTTCGGCGTGCCGCCGCAACTCGGCATCATGCAGGTCGTCGAGCCGGGAAAAGATGCCGCTGCGGCGGCCGACCATGTAAAGAAGCTGCTCGTCCTCAGCGAGAGCGAGAAAGCGGCGGAGCGGCGCCGTCATTTTTTCCTTGTCCTCCGGCAAGGTTCCTTCGACTTCCTGCAGCAGGTTGAGGATGTGATCGCTTTTGACCGTGCTGGTGATGCCGTCGAGTTTTTCAAGCATCAGCAACAGCTCCTCGGCCATCGCCACGTCGCCGAGCCTGGCGAAAGCGCCGGACTTGTAATCATCGAAGAGTTCAATACTTTCCGGCAGGCCGAGGGTGCGAATGCGGATAAAGTCTGGATCGATCCGGTTCAGGGCGGCGGCGGTCTCGAGAGCATTCTGCCGCGAGAACTCGGCGCCGCCGAGCCCCGGCATGAAATATTCGGAGAGTTCAATGCCGGCCCGCCTGACCTTCTGCCCGGCCTTGATGTGAGTCTCCTTGTCAGCCCCCTTCCTGACGAAATCGAGGACTGCGTCGCAGGCCGATTCCATGCCGATATGAATCCGGTTGAGACCGGCGGTGGCGAGGCGCTGCAGATCGCTATCGCTGATCCGGGCGACAGTGTGTGAACGGGCGTAGGAGGTGATGCGCTTGACCGACGGGAAAACGGTTCGCGCATATTCGAGGATTTCGACCAGATCGTCCGGTCGGATGACCAGGGTGTTGGCATCCTGCAGAAAGATCGACTCCATCCCCCCCTGAATCCAGAGCCGGGCAATATGCAAAGCCATCTGCTCATCCGCCGGCCGCCCCACCAGCAGAGATTGACACTGCATCTGCGTGGCGCTGCCGGTCTCTTGCCGGAGCCGTTCGATGGCATCGACATAATGACGGACCAGGTCGATATCCCGCCTGATCTCAGCCACCGGCCGGATGCTGAATTTTTCTCCTTTGTAGAGACTGCAGAAGGTACATTTGTTCCACGGGCAGTTGCGGGTAATCCGGAGGAGCAGGCTGTGCGCTTCACTCGGTGGCCGGATCGGGCCGATCTCGAACCCCGAATAATTGTCGGAATCGTTCATGTTTAAAGCCTCGCGAGGACGGTTCGTGCGCTCGGACCGGTCTATCCAGTATAACCGGATGACGTCCGGAAAGGGAGCCGGCGATTACGCTTTTGTCGCGGTTATAATCGCCCGTAACGGCGCCGGATGGCCTTCCATGGTCTTCAGCGGATCATCGGGATCGAGAAAGTCGGCAAGCGATTCCTCAATCATCCACTCGGTCGCCCGCTGCTCATCGACACCGGTCCGGTTGGCATCAACGCACCTGATCTCTGTGAAGCCGCAGCGGGCCAGCCAGATTTCAAGAACCGGTACCGAAGGAATGAACCAGACATTGCGCATCTTGGCATAGCGCCCGGCCGGGGTCAGCACGGTCGTTTCGTCCCCCTCGACCACCAGCGTTTCGAGTACCAGCTCTCCCCCCGGCTGCAGAGCGCCGCGCAACTCGAGCAGATGCTCAAATGGCGACTTGCGGTGGTAGAGGACCCCCATCGAAAAAACCGTATCAAAGCAGTTCAGATCGGCCGGCAGATCCTCGCCGCGCAACGGCAGGACATGGTGCTGCGGGTCAGCCAGGTAACGCTGTATCACCTGGTGCTGCAAAACGTAGAGCATCACCGGGTCGAGGCCGATCACCAGTCTGGCCCCTTCGCCACGCATGCGCCAGCCGTGATAACCGTTGCCACAACCGACATCAAGCACCATCCGGCCCGCGAGCGGCGCAATGTGCGGTCGCAGCCGCTCCCACTTCCAGTCGGAGCGCCACTCGGTGTCGATGTTGAGACCGAAGAGTTCGAATGGTCCTTTGCGCCAGGGGTGCAGAACCTTCAGCTTTTTGACAAAGTCGTCACAATCGGTGATCGCCCCGGCCGGGCCGATCGCGACCCGTTCCTTCAATTCGACCGGCCCGGGTTCGATCAGCGGCAGGCCGTTCAGCGCCGCCTGCCATTCGGCCATCTTGCCGTGACGGCGGGAGGTGAACTCGGCCGCGATCGCCGTCCTCAGCCGGG